>JAFGOJ010000140.1 GCA_016926575.1 Anaerolineae bacterium
CCCTGCACCCCGCCGGGGAAACGGGTAAACCTGCGGTTTACCTTCCGGTTTCCCCGGACCCCTTCCGCAAATGGGTTCCGGTCAACGTTGCCGTTGGTGGGCGTCGATCTCAATCGAGCCGCGTGCGGAAGGTCTTGGCCGCCACCGCAACGGCGACGACGGTGTAGACAATCAACACGGCCACGTCCTGCCACAGAAAGTCGAAACCCACGCCCTTGGTGATGATGCCGCGCGCGATGCGGGTGAAGTAGGTGGCCGGGATCAGGTCGCCGACGGCGCGCACGACGGGCGGCATCGTCTGGCGCGGGTAGACCAGGCCGGTCAGCAGCAGCCCCAGCATCACGAAGACCATCACGATCTGCTGCACTTGCTGCTGGCTGCTGCTGACCGTGGAGAGCAACAGTCCCAACGCCAGGCCGGAGGTGATGAAGATCAGCGCCAGCAGGCCGAAGAGCGGCAGCGACCCCTGGAACGGCACGCCGAAGCCGTACACGCCCATCACCAGGATGATGACCAGATCGAGCAGGGTGATCAGGACGCCGGGGGCCAGTTTGCCGATCAGAATCTCGACCGGGCGCGCCGGAGTGACCAGAATCTGCTCCAGCGTGCCCAGTTCGCGCTCGCGCACGACGCTGATGGCGGTCAGGCCGATGGTCAGCATCTGGAGCAGGATCGCGGTGACGCCGGGGATCAGGAAGACCATGCCGTCGATGTTAGGGTTGTAGAGGATGCGCGTGGCGGTATCGATGGGCAGCCGGCCCAGCCCACCCATGCCCATGCGTTCCGCAGTCTGCAGGATGATGCCCATCGCGTGAACCTGGGCGATGGCATTGGCGGTGTTGTAGGCCGATTGGACGATGAAGGAATCGGATCCGTCGATGATCAAGAGCGCCTGGGCCGTGCCGCGCTCGACCTGGGCGGCGAAATCGGGCGGGATGACCACGCCGACCATGGCATCACCCGCGTCGATGGCGGCGATCACCTGCGCTTCGCCGGCGACGTGCGCGGTGACGTCGAAGAAGCCGGAGGTCTCCAGCGCAGTGACGAAGGCTGTGCTGTGGGCGTCGTGGCTCATGTCGGCGACGACGGTGGGCATATGCTCCAGCATCATGTCGCCCAGGAACGCGAAGAGGATCAGCATCACGACCGGCAGCAGGAGCGAGAGGAGCAGCGTGGGCCAGTCGCGGAATGTCTGGATGAACTCCTTGCGCGTCATCGCGCCGATGCGTTTCAAGCTGACGTTCATCGATGGGCCTCAGTCCAGCCGCTGGCGGAAGGACTTCACCGCGACGAAGAGGATGGCGACGCTGTACCCCAGCAGTGCGCCGATGTTGGGCCACAGCGGCCCCGCGCCGACGCCCTTGGCAATGATGCCGCGCGAGATGTGGATGAAGTACGAAAGCGGGAAGAGGTTACCCAGCGCGCGCAAGACGGGCGGCATCGAGTAACGCGGGAACATGAAGCCGCCCAAAATCACGCCCACCATCAACACCATCATAATCATCTGCTGCGCCTGCTTCATATTCTGGGAAAGAGTCGAAATGAGCAGCCCCAGCCCCAGCCCCGAGAAGACGTAGATCAGCGACAGGCCCATGAACAGCCAGAAGCTGCCCTGGAAAGGCACGCCGAAGAGGTAGACGCCGAGGGCGACGACGGTCAGCATGTTGATCATGGCGATGACCAGGTTGGGGATCGTCTTGCCCAGGAGCAGTTCGAAGGGGCGGATGGGCGTGACCAGCAGTTGTTCGATCGTGCCGGATTCCCGCTCGCGGACGACGGCGGCGGCAGTGAGCGAGATGCTCTGCGTTTGCAGCAGCAGCGCGACCATGTTCGGAATGCTGAAGCGCATCTGGTCCTGGTCGGGGTTGTAGAGCACGCGGGTGCGCGTGGAGATGGGCAGGCCCAGGTTGACCGGCAGGCCGAAGCGGGCCACCTTCTCCAGCAGCACGTCCGAGGCGTGCATCTGAGCGATGAGGCTGGCCAGGCTGTACCCGGCCTGAGTGGTGAACACTTCGGAGCCGTCGATCAGGAAGAGAGCTTGCGCGCTGCCGCGCTCGACCTGGGCGGCGAAACCGGGCGGAATGACGACGCCCGCCTGGGCGGTTCCCGCGTCGATGGCGCGGATGACGGCGGCCTCGTCGCTGACGTAGCCGACGATGTCGAAGTAGGTCGAGTTCGCCAGCGCCTCGACGTAGGCGTGGCTGGCAGCGTCGAGGCTCTGGTCGGCGACGACGGTGGGGATGTGGTCGATATTGGTGTTGATGGCGAAGCCAAAGAGGACCAGTTGCAGCACAGGGATGAGCAGCAGGATGACCAGCGTGCTCGGATCGCGCAACATCTGCATCAGTTCTTTTTCGATGACGGCCCAGGTACGACGCCTCATATCGTAAGCATACCAAATCTCGTGCCGGCGTGTTAGTGTGGCGCATCACCGGCGCGTATGCCCCGCGTCACCCATCCCAAGGCGGGATATGACGCACGTCACGTGGGCAGATGGCGGCAGGCAATAGCCAAAGCCATATAATCGTGCTATTATGGGAGCGTGAAACACACCTACCAACTAGAACCGGGGCTGCTGTCCATTTTCAGGAAATACGTCTTCGTGCGGACATTGGCTCTGATGCTGACCGGCATGGTCATGCTGGGGCTGTACAACGCACCGGTGGGTATGGAGATTTTGCCCACAGCGGGGCTGTATCTGGTCGAGGCGCTCTTTCTGCTCGGCTACCTGTACTGGCCCTGGGGGCAACGGAAGCTGGGACGCTGGTACCTGCCAATTGCCGTGGTCGTGGCCGCCGCCAGCCCGATCGTCCAGATGCGCTACATTCTCAGCTTCAGCACCCACGGCGCGGCCGAAAACCTCGACCTGTGGCTGATCTTCCCCTTCCTGACCGTCCCGTTGATTCTCACGGCGTGGCAGTATACGTTCAGAGAGGTGCTGCTGTACTGCCTGGGAACGACGCTGTTGGAGGTATGGACGCTCCAGTTCCTCAACTGGACGCGCTCGGTGAGCATGTGGTTGGACGCGGGGAACCTCATCGCCCGCGTGGTCTTCTTGATGGCGATTGGGTACATCGTCTCGTTCCTGGCGACGGAACAGCGCCAGCAGCGGCACGAATTGGCAACGGCGAACCGCCAGTTGATTCGCTACGCGATGGCACAGGAGCAACTGGCCACCATCCACGAGCGCAACCGGCTGTCGCGGGAGCTGCACGACACGCTGTCGCACACGTTGAGCGGGCTGACGGTCCAGCTCGATGCGTTGACGTCGGTGTGGCAGCCGGAAGAGCCAAAGGCGCAGCGGATTTTGGAGCACGCGCTGGACACGGCCCGCACGGGCCTGGACGAAACCCGGCGCGCGTTGCAGAATTTGCGTGCCGCGCCGCTGGACGATATGGGGCTGGCCACAGCGATCCGCCACCTGGCCGAAAGCGCCGCCGCGCGCGGAGCATTTCGATTGGCGGTAGAGGTGGCGGACGACGTGGGCGACCTGCCCGCAGAGCTGGGGCAGACGGTCTACCGCATCGCCCAGGAGACGCTGGAGAACATCGTCCGGCACGCCGACGCGGAAACGGTCAGCGTGAGCCTGCGCCGCGACGGCGACCGGTTGCTCCTGCGCGTGGCAGACGACGGGCGCGGCTTCACATCCGACACGGTCAGCTCGGAGCAGCGGTTGGGGCTGCAGGTCATGCGCGAGCGCGCGGCGCTCGTCGGGGCGCAGCTCACCATCCAGACCCTACCCGACATCGGCACCACCGTCGAGCTGCTGGCCAGCGCGAGCGACGCGTAGCGTCCATTCGGGGCGCACAGGTAACTGCTCAGGCTGTGCGCCTGGCAGTTGCCCGCCTGGCGCGTCGAAGGGAGATGATGGGGGTTTTGCGGGCGGCTTCGCCGCCC
>JAFGOJ010000141.1 GCA_016926575.1 Anaerolineae bacterium
CTTGCAGGGGCTCCGCCCCTGCACCCCGCCGGGGGAACCTGCGGTTCCCCCGGACCCCTTCCGCAAATGGGCCTGGGTCAACGCCTCGGGTGGCCCCTCTTGCTCCCGCCGGGTCCGTGACCCGCGCCGAGCGGGCGTCACGCTGAAAGCGTGACTTACATTTTCGCCTATCGGCTGTGAGCGCAGCGATCATGGGCTCTATTCCCAAAATAGCACTCCCGTGTTCAGGGCGGACACAGTCCGCCCCAACGCGCCGCCGGACTGTGGTCCGGCGGGAACAAGGCCCACAACCAACGAACGCTCGCGATTGACGAGGTATTATAACCCATTAGATAAAAGGAGAAAAGGAGGTGACAAACGGAAAGAGTATGCTAAAATGTACCTTGAAAGGAGAGCGCGATGGAAAAGAAACGCTTCGACGTCGTTATCGTTGGCGCTGGACCGGCCGGCGTCTTTGCAGCATTGGAGCTGAGCCGGGGCGGGCTGGACGTCGCTATCCTGGACAAAGGGCCGGACATCGACCGCCGCCATTGCCCGGCCCGCGAGCCCGGCGGGACGTGCCGCAACTGCCAGCCGTGCGCCATTATGACCGGCTGGGGCGGCGCGGGCGCTTTCTCTGATGGCAAACTAACCCTCTCTCCCGCCGTCGGAGGGCATCTCGCCGAGATACTGGGACACGATAAAGCGGTCGCACTGATCGAAGAGGTGGACGAGACGTACCGCGCGTTCGGTGCGCCCGATCTCATCTACGGTCTGAAGAACGACGCCATCGAGGCGCTGGAGAAAGACGCCGCGAAGGCCGGGCTGCGTTTCATCTCCGTCCCCATCCGCCACATCGGCACCGAGCGCTGCGTCGACACGATGCGCCGCATGCGCGACACGCTGTTGGAGCGCGGGGTGGCCATCCGCACCCGCACGCCGGTCTCCCGCATCCTCGTTCACGACGGGCGCGTGAATGGCGTGGAGACGGGCAACGGCGAGCACATCGAGGCGGGCGCGGTGATCGTCGCGCCGGGCCGCGAGGGAGCCGCCTGGCTGGAGATGATGGCCCAGGCGCTGGGGATGACCATCGTGCGCAATCCGGTGGACCTGGGCGTGCGGGTGGAACTGCCCGCGACAGTGTTGGAGCCGATTACCGAGCTGGTCTACGAATCGAAATTCATCTACTACTCGCGCGCCTTCGACGACCGCGTGCGCACGTTCTGTATGTGCCCTTACGGCGAGGTCAGCACCGAGTTCGCCGGCGACGTAATGACGGTCAACGGGCACTCCTTCGCGCACGTCCACACTTCCAACACCAACTTCGCCATCCTGGTCAGCAAGAACTTCACCGAACCGTTCGACGATCCGATCACTTATGGGAAGAGCATCGCCCGGCTGGCGAACTTGCTCAGCGGTGGCATTATGGTGCAGCGGCTGGGGGACCTGGAGGCGGGGCGACGGTCAACCCCGGAGCGGTTGGCGCGGTCGATTGTCACGCCCACGCTCCACAGCGCGACGCCGGGAGACTTGAATCTGGTGCTGCCCTACCGCTACGTGGTGGATATCCTCGAGATGCTGCACGCCCTTGACGAGGTTGCGCCGGGGGTGGCTTCGCGCCACACGCTGCTCTACGGCGTCGAGGTCAAGTTCTACTCCAGCCGCCTCAAGCTGACCCCCGGTCTGAAGAGCGAGGTGGAGAATCTCTACGCCTGCGGCGACGGGGCCGGGGTGACGCGTGGGCTGATTCAGGCATCTGCCTCTGGCATCGTCGCCGCGCGGGCGATTCTGGGCTAATGGCATCTCGACACCCACACTACCAGGTCCTCGTCGTCGGCGGGGGGTTGGGCGGACTGCGCGCAGCGGTCGAAGCACACGCTGCCGGGCGCAGCACGGCCGTGCTCTCCAAAGTCTACCCGGTGCGCTCCCACTCCGGCGCGGCTCAGGGCGGCATCAATGCCGCGCTGGGCAACCACCCCCAGGGCCACGACGACTCCTGGGAGCGCCACGCCTTCGACACGATCAAAGGCTCCGACTACCTGGCCGACCAGCCACGGGCGGAGATTCTGGCCCGCGACGCGCCGGAGCGCGTGTTGGAGATGGAACACTGGGGCGTCTACTTCAGCCGATTCCCCGACGGACGCATCGCCCAGCGGCCCTTCGGCGGGGCCGGGTTCCCGCGCACCTGCTACGCCGCCGACCGCACCGGTCACCATCTGCTGCACACGCTGTGGGAGCAGTGCCTCAAGCGCGACATCCCCTTCTACAACGAGTGGCTGATGACGCGCCTGGTGACCGACGACGACCGCGTCTGCGGCGTCGTGGCCCTGCACATCCCCAGCGGCGAACTGCGCCCGTTCTCCGCCGACGCCGTCATCGTCGCCGGGGGCGGGCACGGCCGCATCTACGCCAAATCCACCAACGCCTACATCAACACCGGCAGCGCCACCGCCGCGGCCTACGCAGCGGGAGCACCGTTGGAAGACATGGAATTCGTCCAGTTTCACCCCACCACCCTCTACGGCACCAACATCCTCATCTCCGAGGGCGTGCGCGGCGAGGGGGGCTACCTGCTCAACGTCGAGGGCGAGCGGTTCATGGAACGCTACGCGCCGCAGGTGATGGAGCTGGCCCCGCGCGACATCGTGGCGCGGGCGATTCAGACCGAGATCGATGCCGGACGCGGTTTCAGCGACCGTGAAGGCAACGGCTATGTCCACCTCGACGTGCGCCACCTGGGGGCGGATCTGATCACGACGCGCCTGCCGGGCATCCGCCAGATCGCGCTGGACTTCGCCGGGGTCGACCCCATCGACGCGCCGATCCCCGTCCAGCCGGGCCAGCACTACTCGATGGGGGGGCTGGCCTGTGACGAGAACGGTGCGACCCCATTGACGGGTCTGTTCGCGGTGGGGGAGTGTTCCTGCATCAGCGTCCACGGGGCGAACCGGCTGGGCGGCAACTCGCTGCTGGAGACGCTGGTCTTCGGGCAGCGGGCCGGCGAGCGGGCCGCGGCGCTGGTCGGAGACGGCGGCTCGGCACGGCGCGAGGTCGCGCTGGCGCAGGCGCTGCGCGAGGAGACAGGCCGCCTGGAGGCACTCGCAGCGCGCCGCAGCGGCGCGCGACAGGCCGCCATCCGCCGCCGCCTGCACGTCTTGATGACCGAGAAGGTGGGCATCTTCCGCGAGGCACAGCCCCTTTCCGAAGCCGTGGCCGAGATTGCCGAGCTGAAGGCGCACTACCGGCACGTCATGTTGGACCATCGGGGCAGCAGCTTCAATTACGACCTGGTGGATACCCTGGAGCTGGGCGGTATGCTGGAGCTGGCCGAGGCGACTGCGCTGACCGCGCTGCAGCGCACGGAGTGCCGCGGTTCGCATTGGCGGGTCGACCACCCCGGGCGCAACGACGACGCCTGGCTGAAGCACAGCGTGGCGACATACGCCCCCGACGGGGCGCCGCACGTGACGTATGCGGACGTCATCATCACGCGCTACCCGCCGATGGCGCGAAGCTATTGACCATCAGCCGCCAGGAAGGAAAGATTTGGGAACAGGACCTTCAAGAATGACAACAGACAACATACAATTATATCGCTCCATCTTCGAGCATTCGAGGGACGCCATCATCATCACATCCCCCACCGGTGAGGTCATAGCCTGTAACCGGGCCGCGGCCGCTATGTTCGGTTACAACAACGCGGAAGAGATGCGGGGAGTGAAAGCCCTCCAACATTACGTCTCCTTGAAAGACCGGGAAACGTTTCTCGCTCAGTTGGAAGAGCGCGGTTCGATCGACCTCGACCTCACCTGGCTCAAACGCAAAGATGGGACGCAGTTCCTGTCCGCCAGTTCGTCGGTGATGATGGCGCCGACGGAAGACAGTCCGGCATGCATCCTCAATATACTCCGCAACGTTACGGAGTTTGTGCGGATCCAGGAAGCACTCCAGGAGAGCGAAAGGAAGTATCGCGCGACGCTAGACGCCATGGGCGACATGATCCACGTCGTGGATAGAGACTTTCGGATCACACTGTCCAATACAGCGTGGAAAGACTTGGAACAGCGATTGGGAATGGAGAGGCATACTACCGGGAGAAGTCTGTTCGAAATACAAAGCTTCTTGCCCGATACCGTGCGCCAGGAGTACGAACGCGTGCTCGAAACCCGGAAGACGCTGATCACCGAAGAATGCGTCAACATTCTGGGCGAAGAATACACCACCGAAACGCGCAAGATTCCCATCGTCGAGAATGGTGACGTGACCGAAATCGTCACGGTCATACGAGATATCACCGCACAGAAACAGGTCGAAGAGGCTCTGCGGGAAAGCGAAGAGTATCTGCGACTGCTGCTGGAAAACTCGGAAGATATCATTGTCATTCAAGATGAAACGGGCAAATATCTGTACTACAACGGTCCCCAAAAGTACAGATTGGCCAAGGACGACGTCATCGGCAAAACGCCTTTCGACTTCTGGGAACCGGCTAAAGCGGCGGATATGGTAGCTACCATCAAGAAAGTGTTCAAGTCTGGACGCGGTATCACCAAAGAGGTCTCCGTCGTGTGGCGGGGCCAGCCGCTATGGTTCCACGATTCCATCCAACCCGTCCGAGATGCAGACGGGACGATCGTGGCGGTGGGGATCATTTCGCACAACATCACCGAGCGCCGGCAGATGGAAGCCCAGCTTCAAAAGTATATCCAGCACCTGGAGCAGATGGTCGAAGATAAGCTGCGCCAGTTGGAATTGGAGCACGTCAAGGCGATCCACGCCAGCAGACTGGCCGCCCTGGGCGCGCTGACGTCCAGCGTGGCCCACGAACTAAAGCAGCCCCTCTCCACGATCCTGTTGGACGTCGAAAACCTGAATCGCGTCATCGACGCCGCCGACATCGTCCCCAAAACCCCGCATGCGTTCGATCCCTCCGTCTTGGCCAAGGCCGGTGCCAATCTGATGCAAGAAACCGAGCGCTGCCTGGCCATCATCAACCACATGCGCTCGTTCAGCCGGGTGTCGCAGGGCAAGGCCATCAGCGTCGATTTGAACCAGGTCGTCAAAGACAGCTTCTTCCTCACCCAGGAACGACTCAAGCAACAAAACGTCGTGGTCGATCTGGACCTCGCGCCCGACCTGCCCCGTATCGCCGCGGACCCCCTGCGCCTGGAGCAGGTGATTTTGAACCTGGTCAGCAACGCCGCCTTTGCCATGGCCGAGATGGAGCGCCGCGTCAAGACCGGCGAAGTCGACCATCCCCACTACGTGCCGCGCCTGAGCATCGCCACCTTCGCCCGCAGCCGCACCGTCGTCGCTCACGTGAAAGACAATGGCTGCGGCATCGAAGAAACCGACCAAGAACACATCTTCGAGCCCTTCTTCACCACGCGCGAAGCCGGGCTTGGAACCGGCCTAGGCCTCTCCACCAGCTTCGACATCGTCACCAGCTACGATGGGGAAATAACTTTCGAAAGCACGCGCAATCAAGGCACCAAGTTCACGCTCCGATTCCCAATCCTAGACGCTCAACCCCGCCAATCGACGCGGAGAAAGCTCAAATGAATGCTCGCTACACGTTCAACGTCTCCCGTTTTGACCCCACGACAGGCGACCCGCCGCGCTACCAGGCCTACGCCGTCGACGTGCCTCAAGGGATGACCGTTCTAGAGGCCCTGCTGCGCATCCAGGCGGAGCAAGACGGCAGCCTGGCTTTCCGCTACGCCTGCCGCGGCGCGGTGTGCGGCTCGTGTGCCATGGTCATCGAAGGGCAAGTGCGCCTCGCCTGCCGCACCCAAGTGCGCAGTCTCGAAGGCAACCGCATCACCGTCGACCCGCTGCCCCACCTGCCTCGCATCAAGGACCTGGTGGTCGATATGGACCCCTTCTTCGAAACGCTCCGCGCCATCCAGCCATGGCTCCAACCCGGGCACTCCGAACCGGAACGCGAACACCAGGTCGACCCCGCCGACTGGAGCGAGGCCGAACCCTACACGAACTGCATCCTGTGCGCATCCTGCCACGGCGTGTGCCCCGTCGTCGAAAGCGACCCCGCCTACCTTGGACCCGCCGCGCTGGCCAAGCACTACCGCTTCCTGGCCGACGTGCGAGACGTCGCCGACGCCGCCCGCGTCGCCCTGGTGAACGATGAGCACGGCGTGTGGGGCTGCGATATGGTCTGGAACTGCACCAGGGTCTGCCCCAGGGGCGTCACGCCGACCCAGGGTATCGGCAAGACACGCGCCCGCATCCGCCGGGCCGAACGGGCACAACGAGCATGAGCCTCCCCATCGACATGCTGCACGACTTTGGAGGGGATGGGCCGGTGCTCCACCTGGCCCACGCCAACGGCATCCCCCCCGCCACTTACCGCGTGATCGCGCGCCACCTGACCGACCACTACCACGTCATCGGCCTGCCGGCGCGGCCCCTGTGGCCCGACAGCCGCCCCGAGCAGATGCCCTCCTGGCATCCCATGGCCTGCGACCTGACCGCCGGATTGGACGGGTTGGGCTTGCGCGGCATCGTCGGCGTGGGCCACTCGATGGGCGGCGTGGCGACGATGTGGGCCAGCATCGCCCGGCCTGACCTCTTCCACGCCGTCGTTCTGATCGATCCGGTCATCTTGCCGCCCGCCGTCCTGCGCACGCTGCGCGTCATGCGCGGCTTGGGCCTGCGCACCCGTCAGCCTCTGGTGCAGGGCGCGCTCCGCCGCCGGCGCACCTGGCCCAGCCGCCAGGACTGTTACGCGCACTACCAGGGGCGCGGCATCTTCGCCGCCTGGCCCGACGACAGCCTGCGCGCCTACGTCGACGCGGGCACCCGCACACGCTCCGACGGCAGCGTCGAGTTGATCTACCCGCCGGAGTGGGAGGCTCACATCTTCGCCACCGCCCCCGCCGACGTGTGGCAAGACGTGCCGTACCTGAAGCCCCCGACGCTGGTCGTGTATGGAGAACGTAGCGACACCTTCCGCGCCACCAGCCAGCGGCACATGGCCCGCCGCGCGCCCCACACCCGGTTCGCCGTCATTCCCACGGCCGGGCACATGGTGCCGCTGGAACGACCGGCTCAGACGGCGGAAGAGATTCTGAGATTCTTGCACCGCGATGCCGGGTAGCGCCTTTCAACGACCGCTGCGAGGCGGAAAACTGTGTGACGGACTGTCGGAGGAATAGCTATGACCGATGCTTCTAGGAAAACGTTGTTGGTCGTTTTTGCCCACCCGGATGACGAGAGTTTCGGGCCGGGCGGGACACTGGCACGCTACGCCGCCGCGGGCGTCGCCGTGCACCTGGTCTGCGCCACCCGCGGCGAAGCAGGTTCGAGCGACCTGGACAGCCTGGGGGAATGCGACGACCTGGCCTGCCGGCGCGAATACGAGCTGCACTGCGCCGCCGAGGTGTTGGGCCTGGCAGGCGTCCACATCCTGGGCTACCGCGATTCGGGGATGAGCGGCGCGCCAGACAACCAGCATCCGCGCGCCCTGATTCAGGCCGACACGGAGTTCGTCGCCGGGCAGATCGCGGCCTGGATCTGCGAGCTGCGCCCGCAGGTCGTGCTGACCTTCGATCCGCACGGCGGCTACAACCACCCCGACCACATCGCCATTCACCACGCCACCGTGCGCGCCTTCGAGCGCGTCCAGGCGGGCCTGCTGCCGGCAGAGCAGCGCCCCCAGAAGCTCTACTACACGGCCTTCTCGCGCACGCTGCTGCGCTGGATGGTGCGGTTGATGCCCCTCTTCGGACGCGACCCTGGGGCGATGGGCAAGAACAAGGACGTCGACCTGCGCCAGATCGTCGCCAACGAGATGCCCATCACCACCCGCATCGACGTCTCGCGCTACTACGCCGTGCGTGAAGCGGCCTCCGCCTGCCATTCGAGCCAGCTTTCGGGACCCGGCAGCATCCTGGGCTGGGTGCCCCGGCCGGTGATGCGCCACCTGCAGGGCGCAGAAACCTTCTACCGGGCGGCGCCAGCGTTCGGGGAACACGAACGCGTAGAGCGCGACCTGTTCGCCGGAATCGAGGAAGAGTAAGCCCGATGCATACCACGCTGTTCTACCGGTTTGGCGCGGCGTTGGTGATCGGGTTCCTGGTGGACTTTCAGCACGAATACGCTAACTCGGAGTCATAATATGAACCTACCAACATCTGCAAGTGTCGTCATCATCGGGGGCGGGGTGATGGGTGCCAGCACCGCCTATC
>JAFGOJ010000142.1 GCA_016926575.1 Anaerolineae bacterium
ATCAGCGCCAGGCCGAAGACCGTGGATACGACTCGCATGTTCGTCGGTTGCGCCATGCCGCGCGTGAGCCTGGGCGACATTCCAAAGTAGAGCAAGTAGATGCCGCCGGACAGGGCCAGCAACAGTGCCCCCACTATCATCCGCAGGGGGTCGGTGAGCAAGAGCACCAGCAGGCCGAGCCAGAAGACTGTATTGAGGACGACGAAGGCCTTGGGGTACTGCTGCAACCACTTGAACAGGCCGGGCCGTTTCGGTGGCTGCGGCTTGGGAGCTTGCGCGGGTTTATCCAACGCATCCAACAGGGCCACGCTGGGCGTTTCGCCCGCCAGGGTGCGCTCGACGACGGCCTCGAACAATGTGCGGTTGTACCAGCACCGCTCGTACAGATCAAACGTACCGGCCAACTGGCACAACGCGACGATCTTGCCGGACGTGTAATATTCGTCGTTCAGATCGGTGGTGGGCACGGTGAGGAAATCGAGCATCACCTCTTTGCCGGCGGGCGTGAGGTGATCCGAGAAGAGCTGCATCAATCCGGCCTTCTCGTCCCAACCGGAAAGCTGCCAGTAGGCGTCGAGCAGGCCGGGCAGCAGTTCCGGGCGGACGAGGTCCCGCGCCGCTTCGATCTCCTCGGCCTGCCCGCGTTTGACGATGTCCAACAGCCTATCGATTTGACGTTGCATGTCGGCTTCCTCCTCAGGGGTAAGGATAAAGGGGGGAGAGAAAAAAGTCAAGCTCTCCGCCGGGCCGGCGCGGCCACGCAAGCCACTGTCGAGGCATCTGGCGCGAAGTGATCCGGCATTGCGTGCTGGCCCAAGTTGTGCTACCATTGACGTATGGTTACTCATCGCCAGCAAATAGCTGCGTCACTTCTGAGCACCAAGCTGTATACCCCTCCGCTTCGGCCAGAGATGGTGTCACGCGCGCGCTTGATCGAGCAGCTCAATGCCGGGCGAGACCGCAAGCTGACCCTGGTCTCTGCCCCGGCCGGCTACGGCAAGACGACGCTGGTCAACGCGTGGCTGCGCAGCACCGCGCGCCCCTTTGCCTGGCTCGCGCTCGACGAAGGGGACAACGATCTGGCCCGTTTCCTGAGCTATCTCGTGGCCGCATTCCAGCGCATAGACAGCAGTATCGGGCAAATAGCGCAGAACCTGTTGGAAGCCCCGCACCTTCCCCCGGTCGAGACGCTGCTGACGGCCCTGATCAACGACGCCGCAGCGCGGGCGTCCCCCTTCCTGCTGGTACTGGACGATTACCACACCATCTCCGAACGCACCGTCCACGAGGCGGTAGGATTCCTTCTGGAGCGACAGCCGCCCCACATGCACCTGGTCATCGCCTCGCGTCAGGACCCACCCCTGCCGCTATCGCGGCTGCGTGGCCGCGGCCAGATTGCCGAGATTCGCCAGAGCGACCTGCGCTTTACCCGCGAAGAGACCACGGCGTTCCTCAACCAGTCGATGGGGCTGCACCTCGAACCTTCAGACGTCGCCGCTCTGGACGTTCACACAGAAGGATGGATCGTGGGCCTGCAAATGGCCGCGGTAGCCCTTCAGACCCGCATGGCCCAGGAAGGAACGGCAGGAGTGCCGCGCTTCATCGACAGCTTCTCCGGTCGCCACCATTTCATCCTCGACTATCTGACAGATGAAGTCCTGGAGCGCCAGCCCGAGTCGATCACCAGGTTCCTGCTCCAGACGTGCATCTTGGAGCGCATGTGCGGCCCGCTGTGTGACGCCGTCACCAACCCGGCAGGCACTGAGGAGAGCGGCTTGAGCGCAGGCCAACAGGTACTGGAGCATTTGCAGCAGGCCAACTTGTTTGTCGTGCCGTTGGACGACGAGAGACAATGGTATCGTTACCACCGCCTCTTCGTCGAACTGCTGCGCGCCCGCCTGCAAACGATGGGGCAACCACAAGTGGCCGAACTGCACCTGCGCGCTGCGGTGTGGTACGACCAGAATGACCTCGCCATCGAGGCCGTCCATCACGCCCTGGCGATCCCCAATTTCGACCTGGCCGCCGAGGTGATGCAACGGGCTATCCTCGAGGTGACGGCCTGGTCGAGCATCAGCGCCACGATGTTCCTGGGCTGGCTGAACGCTCTACCGGCGGAGGTTGTGCGCACCCATCCCTGGCTGCGCTTCTTCGCATCGCGCGTGCTCACCATCTCTGGGCAGCAGGAAAGCGGGGAGCGCACCCTGTTGGAGCTGGAGAGTTCGCTGCGTCAAGACCCGGTTCTGCCAGATGCCGGGCAGATACTGGCACTGGCCGCCATCGACCGGGCCTCTTATGCCGCCGTGCGCGGTGAAGTGCAGCAAGCCATCCAGTTCGCGCACCAGGCGCTGGCACACCGGCCGCCCCAAGACACCGCGACCCAGGTGCGCATCCAATCCATCCTCGGGTTATCCTGCTTCCGCGCCGGCGACATGGAAGGTGCAGAACGCGCCTTTTCGAAGGCCATCGACGCGATCCAGGTCGCGGGCAAAGGGCCTGCCGGCGTGCTGTTGATGTGCAATTTGGCCGACGTGTACTTTGTCCGCGGGCAGCTCAGGCAAGCACTCCGCATCTGCGAGCAAGCCTTGCAACTGGGCATCATCGATGGAGAACCCCCTCAGCCGGCCATCGGTTTCGTCAATCTGGAGATGGGCAAAATTCTGTACGAACAACATCGCCTGCCCGAGGCTGTGGAACACCTCACCCGCGGACTGGAGCTTTTGAACCGGGTGCAGATCACGATTGGGTTGGAATCTGGCTACGGGACCCTGGCGCAGGCACGGCAGGCCCAAGGGGACGCCGCGGGCGCTCTGGCAGCTATCGAACAGGCGATGCAAGTCACCCGCCACAACGACGTCGCGCGCCTGGCGCTGACAACAGGCGCGACCCAGGCGCGCATCTGGCTGGCGCAGGGCGAGCTGGAGCCGGCCGGGCGCTGGGCGCGGGACTACGCGCGCGTTACCGAGACCGAGTATCTGCGCGAGTTCGAAGACCTGACCCTGGCGCGCGTGCTGCTGGCACACGGCGAGCCGGACAGAGCCCAGCATGTGCTAGACACCCTCCTGTCGGCGGCCGAAGCGGCCGGACGGATGGGCAGCGCGATCGAGGCTCTGGCCTTGCACGCGCTGGCCCGGCAGGCGCTGGGGGATGGCAACGACGCACTGCGATCCCTGGCGCGCGCGCTCGACATGGCCGAACCGGAAGGCTTCGTCCGCATCTTCGTCGACTCTGGGCGGCCGATGGCGGAACTGCTGCGCCAGGCGCGCGCGCGTGGGATGGAAGCAGGTTACGCCGACAAGCTGCTGGAAGCGTTCCAACATCCAAGCCCGCATCAGGCGCCGCGCGGCTTCGCCCACCCCTCCGCGCCTCTGATCGAGCCTTTGACCGCGCGCGAGATGGAAGTGCTGCAATGCCTGGGCGAGGGGCTTTCGAATGCCGAAATCGGCCAACGGCTTTTCATCTCCTTGCCCACGGTCAAATCCCACACGCGCAACATCTACGGCAAGCTCGACGTCACCCACCGCGCAGAGGCGGTCGCCCGGGCCAGGAAGCTGGGCATCCTCCCAACGTAGGCGTTCCCCCTTCTCCCTTCGACGCGCCAAGCAGGTAACTGCCAGGCACACAACCTGAGCAGTTACCGCCCACATATCATACCTCGATCATACCTGTGGGATGATGCGCTTCATCCCTCTCTTGTGCGATCATGGGATCACACAAAAGACTCGACTGAAAAAAGCCATCAACCACGAAGAGCACCAAGAAAAAGATCGCTCTTTGGGATTTCGCGTGGTGGGGCATTAGGAGTGGGGGTTTGGGCGGGCGTAGCCCGCCCAAACCCCCACATCTGC
>JAFGOJ010000143.1 GCA_016926575.1 Anaerolineae bacterium
CCCCGGACCCCTTCCGCAAATGGGCCTGGGTCAACGCCTCAGGCGGCCCCTCTTGCTCCCGCCGGGTGTTTACCCGGCCCGCCCGGTGATGTAGTCCTCGGTCAGCGTCTCGCCGGGGCGGGTGAACACGGTCTCGGTTTCGCCGAACTCTACCAGCTTCCCCAGCCAAAAGAAGCCGGTCCAGTCGGAGACGCGGGCGGCCTGCTGCATGTTGTGTGTAACGATCACGATGCAGTAATCCTGTTTGAGTCGCTGCATCAGTTCTTCCACTTCCAAGGTGGCGATGGGATCGAGTGCGGAACAGGGTTCGTCCATCAAGATGACTTCAGGATGGACGGCGATGGCGCGTGCGATGCACAATCGTTGTTGCTGGCCCAGCGACAGGCTGAGCGCGTCCTGTTTCAGGCTGCCTTTGACTTCGTCCCACAGCGCCGCGCCGCGCAGGCTCTCTTCGACGATGCGTTCCAGATCGGCTTTGCCCGTGTGCAGGTCCAACACGCGCGGGCCGAAGGCGACGTTGTCGAAGATCGATTGGGGGAAGGGGTTGGGGCGCTGGAAGACCATACCGACCCGCCGGCGCAAGTCGACGACGTTGACGCCGGGCGCGTAGATGTCTTCCCCGTCCAGGAGCGCTTGCCCTGTCACGCGCGTGCCGTGGATGGTGTCGTTCATGCGATTCAGGCAGCGCAGGAAGGTCGATTTGCCGCACCCCGACGGGCCGATCAGCGCGGTGATTTGCTGGTCGGCGATGGTCATCGAGATGTCTTTGAGGGCGTGGAAGTCGCCGTAATAGACATTGAGTTGGTTGACTTGGATTTTGCTCATTATCCAAACCGCCCGGTGACGTAGTCTTCGGTGCGCTTTTTCTGCGGCGCGGTGAAGAGCTTCTTTTCCGGCTGGTGTTCGATCAGTTCGCCCATCAAAAAGAAGGCGGCATGGTCGGCCACGCGCGCTGCCTGTTGGACGCTGTGCGGTACGATGACGATGGTGTAGTCCTTCTTTAGCTCGAATAGGGAGTGCTCGACTTTGGCGGTGGAGATGGGGTCCAGGCCGGACGTGGGCTCGTCGAGCAGGAGCACCTCCGGTTCCAACGCCAGGCTGCGGGCGATGCACAGGCGTTGCTGCTGGCCGCCGGAGAGCGCACTGGCCGAGTCGTCCAGGCGGTCTTTGACTTCCTCCCACAACGCGGCCTGGTTCAGGCTGCGGAAGAGAATCTCGTCGGCGCGGCCCTGGTCGCGCAGGCCGGCCAGGCGGGGACCGTAGAGCACGTTCTGGCGCACGCTGCCCGGCAAGGGCAGGGGCAGGGCGAAGACCATGCCCACTCGTCGGCGCAGGTCGGTGACGCTCACGCCGGGGGCGTAGATGTCCTCGTTGTCCAGGAGGATCTGCCCGCTCATGCGCGTTCCTTCGACCAGATCGTTGAGCCGGTTGATCAGGCGCAGGAGTGTGGTCTTGCCGCCGCCGGCCGGGCCGAAGAGTACGGTGATTGCGTGGGCGGGGATGTCCAACGTCACGTTGCGCAGGGCGGCGGCATCGTCATAGGCGTAGGTGACGTCCTGGATGCGGATTTTGGGGGCGGGATCGGTTACCACTCTCTTCTCCGTCTGAAGTAGCTGCGGATGACCGAGGCGATCAGGTTCAGCGAAAGAACCAGCGCCAGGAGCACCAGCGCGGTGCCGTACTGGACGTCGGCGGGCATTCCCGGAACCTGGGTGCTGATGACGTAGAGGTGGTAGGGCAGCGCCATGGTCTGGTCGAGGGGGGATTGGGGCAGGCGTGGCAGAAAGAAAGCGGCTACGGTGAAGAGGATAGGCGCGGTCTCTCCGGCGGCGCGCAGCAGTCCCAAGATCACGCCGGTGATGATGCCGGGGAGCGCCTGGGGTAGCACGATGTTGCGGACGCCCTGCCAGCGCGTCCCGCCGAGGCTGGCGCTGACCGTGCGGAACTCTGTCGGCACACTGCGCAGGGCCTCCTCGGCCGCGCTGATGATGATCGGCATCGTCATAATCGCCAGGGTCAGCGAACCGGCCAGGATGGAGGTGCCGAACTGGAGGAAGAGGACGAACAGGCCCAGGCCGAACAATCCGTAGACCACCGAGGGGATGCCGGCCAGGTTGATGATGGCCAGGCGGATGGCGCGGGTGAGCCAGGTGTCGCGGGCGTACTCGGAGAGGTAGATCGCGCCACCGATGCCGACCGGGATCGCCGCCACCGCCGTGCCGAGCGTCAGCAGCAGTGTGCCGACGAGGGCGGGCAGGATGCCGCCCTCCTTCATCCCGTTGCGCGGCATGGCGGTGAGAAACTCCCAATTGATCGCCTGCGCGCCACGGGCGACGATGGCACCGATCACCAGCAGGATGGGCAGCACCACCACCAGGGCGAGCAGGCCCAGGAGGACGAATCCGACGCGCTGCATCAGCACCCGTTTCATCGCAGCCCTCCGCGCCGCCGCTTCTTGAAGATCGTTGTGGCGGCGGCCAGGTTGATGATGAAGGTGAGCAAGAAGAGGAGGATGCCGATGCCGAACAGGGCGTGGTAGTGGACGCTGCCCTGGGCGACCTCGCCCATCTCGGCGGCGATGGTGGCCGTCATCGTGCGGGCGGGGCGGAAGATCGAATCGAGGCTGAGGGGCATGCGGGCGGCGTTGCCGGTGACCATCATTACGGCCATCGTCTCGCCGATGGCGCGCCCCATCCCCAGCATCACGGCAGTGACGATGCCGGAACGTGCTCCGGGGACGACCACGCGCCAGATCGTTTGCCACTGGGTAGCGCCCATCGCCAGCCCGGCGTCGCGGTAGCTCTTGGGCACTGCGTCGAGGGCGTCTTCGGCCACGCTGATGATGGTGGGCAGGGCCATGTAGGCCAGGATCAGCGCGCCGGTGAAGGCGGTCAGGCCGGTGGGGAAGCCCAGTGTCTCGCGGACGAAGGGGGCCAGGAGCGTCATGCCGAAGAAGCCCAGCACCACCGAGGGGATGCCGGCGAGTACCTCGATCATCGGCTTGAGCACCTCGCGCGCCCAGTTCGGGGCCACCTCACGCACGAAGACGGCGGTCGTCACTCCCAGCGGCACGGCGATGACGATGGCCGTCACCGTCACCAGCACCGAGCCCAGAATCAGAGGCAGCGTGCCGAACAGGTCGAAGGTGGGGTACCAGCGCGTGCCGAACAGGTTGGTGGGAGATACCTGGAAGAAGACAGGAATGCCTTCGCGTAGCAAAAAGAGGAATATCAGCAGCACGAAGCCGATGCTGGAGAATCCCAACACGCGAATCAGGGTTTGAATGAGAAACTCGCTCCAGCGGAGGTGGTTTTTATTCTTCATGAACTATTCCGTTCTCAAGGGCACAAATCCCAACTCCGGCACCAGGCGTTGGCCCTCACCGAGAATCCAGTCCATATACGCTCTGACCTCACCGCTGGGCTCGCCGGCGGTGTACATGTACAGCGGGCGTGAGATGGGGTACGAACCGTCGTTGACTGTGTCGATGGAGGGCAGCACGAACGGCCCCGCCTCGTCGAGGGCAACGGCGACCATCTTCTGGTCGGCGGTGACGTAGCCCAGCCCGTCGTAGCCGATGGCGTTGGGGTTCTGGCGGATTTCAGCACTGATGCCCTCGGAGGAGGGCATCAGTAAGGTGTCTGGAGAGAAGAGCAGGTCGCTGTCTTCTCCCATCCGAACCACGTTTTCCAGGAAGTAGACGTAGGTGCCGGAGTTTGATTCGCGGGAGAGGAGGACGATGGGGCGGTCCTCCCCGCCGACCTGGCTCCAGTTGGTGATCTCCCCCGTGTAGATGGCGGAGAGTTGCGCCAACGTGAGTTGGTCGACCGGGTTGGAGGGGTGCACGACCACGGCGATGGCGTCGCGGGCGACGGTGAACTCCACCGGGGTGATGCCGTTGGCCTCGCAGGCATCGATTTCCTCCGGTTTCATCGCCCGCGAGGCGTTGGCGATGTCGACCGTGCCGTTGATCATCGCGGCGATGCCGGTGCCGGAGCCGCCGCCGGTGACGGAGATGCGCATCTGTGGGCGTTGCGCCATGTACGACTCGGCCCACGCCAGCGCCAGGTTGACCAGCGTATCGGAGCCTTTGTTTTCGATGGCCTGATTCGCTTCCGGAGTGACGTCGGGTGCGGATTGAGACGGCCGGCAGGCGGCGAGCGCCCCGACTGACCCAACGATCAAAAAGGCTGTGCTGACGAACCTGTAACAAGTGAAGAGAAGTTTGCGCATACCAGTTCCCGTCTGTAGTAGGGCGACTTCTACGCCGTCTTACCCGCGGCAGCGGGCATCCCAGGGCTGATTCTATCAGACATATTGCAGGCGTCAAGTAGGGGCGGGGCGCGGTTCCCCGCACGCGTCACGCTGCCGGCAGGGCGACGTAGAACGTTGAACCGCGACCCTCGACGCTCACGGCCCAGATGTGGCCGTGGTGAGCCTGGACGATGTGCTTGGCAATCGCCAGCCCCAGTCCCGTTCCGCCGCCGCTGCGGGCGCGGTCGGCCTTGTAGAAGCGCTCGAAGATGCGCGGCAAGTCGTCGGCGGGGATGCCGACGCCGGTGTCTTCCACGGCAAGCAGCAGCCATTCGCCCGGCGGGAGCACAGCGTGGCGCGCGTCGGGGGCGCGCACGATCGATCCGCGTACCCACACGCGACCGCCCGGCGGGGTGAACTTGATCGCGTTGTGAACCAGGTTGGTGACGACTTGTTGGATGCGTTCCGCGTCGGCGGCGGCGGGTGGCAGATCGGGGTCGACCGCGACGGTCAACTCCAGCCCAGCGCGCTCGGATTGAGGGCGCAGGCGCTCGACGGCGGGGACGAGCACATCGCCCATGTCGGTTGGGGCGGTCTCGAAGGGCACCTGGCCCGACTCGATGCGTGACAGCTCCAGCAGCTCGCGCACCATCTGCGTCATCGCGTCGACCTCGGTTTCCATGCGGTTCAGGAACCGCGCACCGGCCTCTGGGTCGTCCATCGCGCCGTCTCGCAGCGTGTCGACCAGGGCTTTCAACGAGGCCAGGGGCGTGCGCAGCTCGTGGGAGATGTTGCTGATGAAATCGCGCCGCACCGTCTCCACGCGGCGGATGCGCGTCAGGTCCTGCAGGATGACCAAACAGGTCGGCGATTCGGCGTCCCACAGCGGCGTGACGATGATTTGGAGGAAGGGGCCTTGCCGCCCCAGGTCGGTGGTTTGGACGCGTTCCCCGCGTTCTTCCCGGCACGTGTGCCAGACGTCGATGATGCGGTGGTCGCGGGCGACCTGGGCGAAGGACATGCCCAGGGCGGCGTCGGCGTTAGTTTTCAACAAGCGAGCGGCGGCGGGGTTGATCAGGCGCACGCGCCCGTCCTCGTCGGTGATCAGTGTGCCGTCGGCCATGTTTTCCAACACTGCGGCCAGGCGGCTGCGCTCTTCGGTCAGCGTGACGATCGTCCCGCGCAGCCGGTCGGCCATCTGGTTGAAGGCGCGGGCAAGCGTGCCGAATTCGTCCTGGGTGGTGGGAAGGAGGCGCGCGCTCAGGTCGCCTTCGGCCAGGCGTTCGGCGACGCGGGTCAGCTCGCGGATGGGACGGGCGGCGCTTTCGGCGACGAGCACGGCCAGGAGCAAGGCCAGCAGCGTGATCGCCAACGTCGCGGCGGTCATCGTGCGGCGGAAACGGGCCACATCGGCCTCGATCTGGCGCAGGGGCAGGGCTACGCGGGCGACGGCGATGGTTTCTCCATTTTGGAGCACCGGCGCCGCGACGTACATCATCTCTTCGCCCATCGTCTGGCTGAAACGGGTGCTGCTGCCGCGCCCGCTGCTCAGTGCCTGTTGCACCTCGGGCCGGTAGAGGTGGTTGTCCATATCGAAGCGCTCGGCGTGGGAGTCGCCCAAGACGACGCCGTCGATGCCGATGATCGTCACGCGGGCCGACAGCAAGTTCGCGTAGGTGTGCGCCAGGGTGTCGATGATGGCGGGCGGCGTACCCTGAGCCAGGTGGGGGCGCAGGACTTCCCCGACGAGCTGCGCCTCGGAGGTGAGTTGCGTCTCCAGCCGCTCCATGTGTGAATCACGTACCAGGTCGGAGAGATAGATGAGCAGGCCGGTCATGGTCAGGAGGATCAGGGCCATATAGGGTAGAGCGATGCGCCAGCGGGTACCGGAGAACATAGGGCTTATCCTTCGAAGCGATATCCGACGCCGCGCACGGTGACGATGCGGCCGGGCATGGCAGGGTCGGATTCGATCTTTTCCCTTAGCCAGCGGACGTGGACGTCGACCGTGCGGCTGCCGCCGGTGTAGTCCCAGCCCCAGACGCGTTCGAGGATCGTGTCGCGGGAGAGCACGTTCCCGCGATGGTGGGCCAGGAAGAGCAGCAGGTCGTATTCTTTGGGTTTCAGGTGCAGCAGTTCGCCGTGTCGGGACACCTCGCGGCGGGTTTGGTCGATGCTCAGGTCGCCGAAGGACAGAGCTTGTTGGGGGGCGGGCTCGTCTTGTTTGGCCGTTTGCTCTTCTTCGACGAAGCGCGCGCGTCGTAGCAGGGCTTTGACACGCGCCAGGAGCTCGCGCATACTGAAGGGTTTGGTCACGTAATCGTCGGCGCCTACTTCCAGGCCCACGACTTTGTCGACCTCGTCGTCGCGGGCGGTCAGCATGAGGATGGGGACCGTCATCTCCTGGCGCAGGATGCGGCAGACCTCGAAGCCGTCCAGTTTGGGGAGCATGACGTCCAACAGGATCAGGTCGGGCAGCTCCTGCCGGGCGACGTCCAGGGCGGTAGACCCATTGTCGGCGGTGCAGACGGTGTATCCCTGGCGGCCGAGATTGTATTCCAGGGTTTCCAAGAGAACGGGTTCGTCTTCCACGACGAGAATTTTTCTGCTCACGGCAACTCCTTACGGGCATTCCCTGACGCTCTTATTATACCAGAGCTTTCGATTAGCACTACTTCGAAAATAGACCGTCTCGATGTAGGGCGGGTTTCAAACCCGCCGACCCTCGGTTACCATGACTTTGCAGGGGCTCCGCCC
>JAFGOJ010000144.1 GCA_016926575.1 Anaerolineae bacterium
CAGGAGGACAATCCAAAAATGACCATCGAAGCAACTATCCACCGGTACATCCTGGACAACTTTCTCTTCACCGACAACGAGGACGCCCTCCACAACGACGCTTCCTTCCTCGAAGAAGGCATCGTCGACTCGACCGGCGTGCTCGAGCTGGTCATGTTCGTGGAAGAGGCCTTCGGATTCCAGATCGCCGACGAGGACGTCGTGCCCGACAACTTCGACTCCGTCGCACAACTGACGCGCTACGTCCAGCGTCAGCTCGAAGCGGTGTCTGCCCATGCTGGTGCATAACTTCCTCGAACGGAGCGCCGCACGCTACCCCGACAAGACCGCCCTGATCTGTGACGACCGCCGGCTGACCTACGCTCAGGTCGACGCGCAGGCCAACCAGTTGGCGCACGCGCTGCGCGCGGCGGGCATCGCCCGCGGTGACCGCGTGGCCGTCTGGCTGCCCAATTCGGTCGAAGCGGTGGTCGCCATCTTCGCCGCGCTCAAAGCCGGCGGCACGTTCGTCGTAATCAACCCCACCACCAAGCCCGACAAGCTGAGCGCCATCCTCGCCGACTGCACCGCCGGCGCGCTGTTCGCCCCAGGCCGCGCCGCTGCCTTGATCGACGACCTCCCCTCCCTGCGCCTGACCATCCTGTGCGGCGCAGGAGCTGCACACCCCATCCATCCTTCCTTCACCGACCTCCTGGCGGCCCACCCCACCACCCGCCCCTCCTGCCCCGCCATCGACATCGACCTGGCCTGCCTGATCTACACCTCCGGCAGTACCGGCACGCCCAAGGGCGTCATGTCGACCCACGCCAACGTCGCCTTCGCCGCCGGATCGATCATCGAGTACCTGGAGAACACGCCTGCCGACGTCGTCATCGACGTGCTCCCCCTCTCCTTCGACTACGGCCTCTACCAATTGCTGATGGCCTTCAAGTTCGGCGGGACGCTGGTACTCGAGCGCTCCTTCGCCTTCCCCGCCGCTGTGCTGCAGCGCATCGCTGCCGAACGCGTGACCGGGTTCCCGGGCGTGCCCACGCTCTTCGCCATGCTCCTGCGGCTTGACCTGAGCCGCTTCGACCTCTCCTCACTGCGCTACGTCACCAACACCGCCGCCGCCTTGCCTGTGGCGCACATCGAGCGCCTGCGCGCGGCCTTCCCCCACGCCCGCCTCTATTCGATGTACGGTCTGACCGAGTGCAAACGCACGCTCTACCTGCCGCCGGAGGAACTCGACCGCCGCCCTGGCTCCGTGGGCATCCCCATCCCCGGCACCGAAGCGTGGGTCGAAGACGAGCACGGACACCGCCTGGGCCCCGGCCAGGTCGGTGAACTGGTGGTGCGCGGGGGGCACGTGATGCAGGGATATTGGAACAACCCCCAGGCGACCGCCGAATGGTACCGCCCCGGCCGCTACCCGGCCGAGCGGCTGCTCTACACCCACGACCTGTTCCGCACGGACGAAGAAGGGTTCTTCTACTTCGTCGCCCGCAAGGACGACGTGATCAAAAGCCGTGGCGAGAAAGTGGCCCCCAAAGAGGTCGAAACCGTGCTCTACCAACTGCCCGGCGTGGCCGAGGCCGTCGTCGTCGGCGTGCCCGACGCGCTGCTGGGCGAGGCGATCAAAGCCGTCATCGTCCCCGACGACGGTCACGCTCTGACCGAGCGGGACGTGTTGCGCCACTGCTCTCAAGCACTGGAGGACTTCATGGTGCCGCAGCAGGTGGTGTTCCGCACCGAGCTCCCGCGCGCCCCCTCCGGCAAGGTCGACCGGCAGGCGTTGAGGACGCTCTGAGATGTGTGGCATCGTCGGTTGCGTGGATTGGAGCGGGTGGCACCCGCCGCAGGTCGAGCGGCTGCGGCAGATGGTGGACGCCATTCGCCACCGCGGGCCGGACGAAACAGGCCTCTACGTGGGCCAGCAGGCCGGCCTGGGCTGCGCGCGCCTCAGCATCGTCGACCTGGAGACCGGCCAACAGCCCATCACCAACGAAGATGAAACGCTGTGGATCGTCTTCAACGGCGAGGTCTACAACCACCCCGAGTTGCGGGAGGGATTGGAGCGCGCCGGGCACCGCTTCACCACGCGCAGCGACACGGAGGTCATCCTGCACCTGTACGAGGACCAAGGGCCGGCCTGTCTGGAACAGCTCAACGGCCAGTTCGCCATCGCCATTTGGGATGCGCGCAAGGGCGAGCTGTTCCTGGCACGCGACCGATTGGGCATCCGCCCGCTCTTCTACGCGCCGGTGGCGGGCGGGTTCCTGTTCGCTTCGGAGATCAAGGCTCTGATGCTGGACCGGCAGCTCACGCTGCGCTTCAATCCGCAGGCGCTGGCGCAGGCGTTCACGTTCTGGGCCCCCCTGCCGCCGCAGACGGTCTTCGAGGGCGTCATGGCGCTCCCGCCGGGCCACTACCTGCTGCTCCAGGAACGCCACGCCGCCATCCGCCCGTACTGGCAGCTCGAATTCCCGGAGGCGGGCGCGGAGGCGACGCTGTCGCAGCAGGAGGCGGCGGAGGCACTGCGCGCACTGCTCGCGGACGCGACGCGCCTGCGCCTGCGCGCCGACGTGCCGGTGGGCAGCTACCTCAGCGGCGGGATCGATTCGACCCTGATCGCCGCGCTGGTGCACCAACACGCGCCCGCGGCCCTGTGCACCTTCTCGATTGCCTTCGAGGACCCGGCCTTCGACGAGCGGCGCTACCAGGAGCTCGCCACGGCGTTTCTGGGCACCGACCACCGCCGCGTCGAGTGCAGCACCGCCGACGTGGGCGTAGCGTTCCCCGCCGTGGTCTGGCACGCCGAAGCGCCGCTCCTGCGCACCTCGCCCGCGCCGATGATGCGCCTGGCCGAACTGGTCCACGCCAGCGGCTTCAAGGTCGTCCTCACCGGCGAAGGGGCGGACGAGTTTCTGGGCGGCTACAACATCTACCGCGAAGACAAAGTGCGCCGCTTCTGGGCCGCACAGCCCGAATCGACCTGGCGCCCGCTGCTGCTGCGGAGGCTCTATCCCTACATCGCCGACCTCTCCCGCAGCGGCGACGCCTACCGCGTGGCCTTCTTCGGCCAGGGCCTGGCAGAGACGAGCCAGGCGGGCACCTCGCACCTGGGTCGCTGGCGCAACACGGCTCACCTGCAACGGTTCTTCTCGGCCGACCTCACAGCCGCCATCGGCTCCTACGATCCGGTCGGCGCGTTGTTGGGCAGCCTGAACGGCCTGCAGCGCTATTCGCCACTGGCACAGGCGCAGGTCCTCGAAGTGACAACGTTCATGTCGCCCTACCTGCTCTCGTCCCAGGGCGACCGGATGATGGCGGCGCACTCGGTGGAGGGGCGGTTCCCGTTCCTCGACCATCGCGTGGTGGCGTTCTGCAACCGCCTGCCGCCGCGTTTCAAGGTGATGGGGTTGCGGGAGAAGCACATCCTCAAGCAAAGTGCGCGCGGGCTGGTGCCGGAGGCGATCCGAGAGCGGGCGAAACAGCCCTACCGCGCGCCGATCCGCCCGGCGTTCTTCGGGCAGCCGCTGGACTACGTCGACGCGCTGCTCGCGCCGGAGGCCGTTCGCGCCGCCGGCGTGTTCGACCCCGCCGCGGTGGCCGGGCTGGCGCGCAAATGCCGCAGCGCGGCGCACATTGGCGAGCGAGAAGACATGGCATTGGCGGGAATTCTGTCGACGCAACTGCTTCATCACCTGTTCATCGAGCCCTGACGCGTTGGCAGGGGTCGCGTTCCGTCCGGTCTCTGACTGGGCGGCGCGGCGGGTCAGGAGACCCGCCGCAACATAGGAGACACTATGAAACGATGCACTCGATGTGTCTTGCCGGAGACCTTCCCCGGCATCCAATTCGACGCGGAAGGTGTGTGCCAGTATTGCCGCAGGCAACCCAGCGAAACGCAGCAGGTCGAACGGCGGGCCCGCCTGCGCGCCCAGTTCGAGGCGCTGGCTGAGCAGGTGCGCGCACGGCCGGGCTATCACTGCCTGGTGGCGTGGAGCGGGGGCAAAGACAGCACCTACACCCTGTGGCTGATGGAGCACGTGTACAACCTGCGCGCGCTGGCCTTCACCTTCGACAACGGGTTCGTCTCTACGACGGCATTCAAGAACATGCGGGGGGTGGCCGAGCACCTGAAAGCAGACCACGTCATCGTAAAGCCGCAGTTCGAGATGTTGCAGCACATCTTCGTCGCGTCGCTCAGGCCGGGCAGCTATCCCCTGAAGGCGCTCGAACGGGCCAGCGGTGTCTGCAACGCGTGTATGGCGATCGCCAAGGGCATCGGACTGCGTCTCGCGTTCGAAAAGGACATCCCCCTGCTGGTCTACGGGTGGTCGCCCGGGCAAATCCCGCTGGCATCCAGCCTGATGCGCCCCACCCCACAGATGATGCAGGCCATGGTCGACGCGGCCAAGGCCCCCCTGCGTGCCGTGGTCGGCGAGCAGATCGATCCGTATTTCCCAGAGCGCCGGCACCTGGAGGTGGGCTGCGAGGTGCCCGTTCACGTCGCGCCGCTGGCTTTTATGGACTACGACGAGGGCGTGGCGCGGCAAGTGATCGGCGCGCTGGGCTGGGAAACGCCGCAGGATACGGACTCCACATCGACGAACTGTTTGTTGAACAGCTACGCCTGTCTGATACACCAGGAGCAGATGGGCTTCCACCCCTACGCGATGGAGCTGGCAGGTCTGGTCAGAGAGGGATACATGGAGCGCCGCGAAGCGCTCGAACGGCTGGAAATCGCTCCGCCGCTCGATGTGACCCTGGCGGTGAAGGCAAAACTCGGCCTGCCGGTGGTGTGACCGGTGCACATCCTGTACGTGACCCCTTACGTCCCCTCACACATCCGCACGCGGCCGTATCACTTGATCCGGGCGCTGGTCGAACAGGGCCACCGGGTGACGCTGATGGCGGCGGCCATCGATGCGCGGGAGGAGGAAGACGCCGCGCCGCTGCGGACGTGGGGCGTGGAGGCGGACGTGTTTCGGGTTTCCAAAGTCCGCTCGGCGCGCAACTGCGCGGGGGCGCTGTTGAGCGGGGAGCCGTTGCAGGCGGCCTATGCCTACCATCCGGGGATGGCGCAGCGGGTTCGAGAGCGGCTGGCGCGCGGGGGCATCGACGTGGTGCACATCGAGCACCTGCGGGCGGCGCGGATGGTAGAGGCAGTGGATGGGGTGCCGGCGGTGTACGACTCGGTGGACTGCATCTCGCTCTTGTTCGAGCAGACCGTGGTGCGCACCCCTCAGTGGCGCTCGCGGCTAAAGGCGCGGCTGGACCTGGGGCGCACGCGGCGCTACGAGGCGCGGCTGCTGACACGTTTCGAGCAGGTGGTCATCACGTCTCAGCGAGACCAGGACGCACTGGAAGCCCTGGGGGAGCTATACCTCGCGCACGGCCTGCCACGCGCGCCGGTCACGGTGATCACTAATGGCGTCGACACAACCTATTTTCAACTGCCCACGCCCCACCCTCCACGCGACCGCAAAACGATCGTCTTCACGGGCAAGATGAGCTATCACGCCAACGAGGCGGGTGCGCTCTACTTCGCCCGCGAGGTCCTGCCGCGCATCTGGGCCGGCGATCCCGAGGTGCGGTTTCAGATTGTGGGCAAGGACCCGACCGAGGTGGTGCAGCGGTTGGCAGAGGATACGCGCATAGAGGTGGTGGGAACCGTGCCGGACCTGAGGCCCTATCTGGCCCAAGCGACGGCGGCGGTGTGCCCGGTGCCCTACGCGGTGGGAGTACAGTTCAAAGTGCTGGAAGCGATGGCGATGGAAACGCCTGTCATCTCCTCAGCAGCCGCGTTCTCCGGTATGGCACATGCCGTGCAAGGGGAAGACATCTTGGTCGCAGACACGCCGGAGGCATTCGCCGCGCTGGTGCTCCGCACGCTGGCCGATCCCGGGCTGGCGGGCAAGGTAGCCGCAAACGGCCGGCAGTACGTGGAGCGGCATCACAGTTGGGCAGGCAGTGCGGAAAAGCTGGTCTCCATCTACCGGGAAGTTCTCGGAAAGTGACGGCATATGGATCACAACAAGACGCATATAGACCACGGCACAGAATCAGGGAGCGCCAGCGCAGGGCTGCACCGGCGCACCTTTTTGAAAATGGCCGCCCTGGGGCTGGGAAGCCTGGCCCTGAGCCACGGCATTCGGCGCTGCTGGCGAACTCCGGCAGCCGGTATGATCACCGACGAGCTCACCCCCACGGCGTATAACTACTTGCCGTTGATTACGAGATCGGAAAGTACCCCCACGTCGACCCACACCCCCACGCCGACGGCGACCCCCACCGCAACCCCGACCAACACGCCAGGCCCCACCTGCCCCCCGCCATCTCAGCGCGTCGTCCACGTGCACAGCACGCTGGCCACCCATTGGGATTTCGGCGACGACTATTACGGCAACTTTGTGGATCAACCTGCTGTGGATGCCATGGTGGATGAAGGAGTGATAGCACTCACCGGGGCGTCCAGCCTGGCGCAGGCCTGGCAGACCCTGCTCCCCGGCTACGCCCCGGGCAAGGCGATCGCCATCAAGGTGAACCTCAACAACAGCCTCTACTGCGAGCAGTGCACGGTAGACTGCGAAGAGTGGCGGCTCAAGATCGATGCCCTGGTACACCCCATCAACGGCATCATCCGCGGCCTCAAAGTCGCCTATCCCAACTTCGCTCACAACGACGTGTGGGTCTTCGATGCGTCGCCCGGCCCGGACCCGCCCGTCAGCCTGCGCAAGATTCCGGACCGCTTCATCGACGCGTGCCCCTACGCCGGCGTGCGCTATTTCGACCAGGGCTGCTGCGAACCGGCTACCTTCGCCACCTCCGACCCCTCGGCCTGGGTCTCCTTCTACCCGCCGGCCGGCACCCCCCTCCCACCGGCGCAGAAAATCACCGACGTCCTCGTCGCCGCCACCTACGTGATCAACATCCCCATCCTCAAGCGCCACGGCGGGGCCGGCGTGAGCCTTTCCTTCAAAAACCACTTCGGCTCAATCGACAACTGCCCGCCCCTGCACGATTGGACGTGCTTCAACTGGCCTGCCGCCTACTATTCTTCATCGTATAACCCTTTGGTCGACCTCTACCTCAACCCTCACATCGGAGGGAAGACCGTACTGACCATCGGCGACGGGCTCTTTGGCGACCGCATAGGCAACGTCTACAAGCCCAGTCCCTGGGAGACCTTTGGCGATGATGCCCCCAACAGCCTCTTCTTCTCCACCGATCCCGTGGCGCTCGATTGCGTGATGTGCGACTTCCTCAACGCGGAAGGGTATCAGGGTGGCATCTACCCCAATTCTGACGACTACCTGCGCCTCGCGGCCGCGGCAGGGCTGGGCACCTTCGAGCGGGGCGACCCCTGGGGAGCAGGGTACAGCATCATCGATTACGAGTGGATCGAGCTGTAGCGGCGCGGGCGGTCAGCGGCGACGGGCTTTTTGCAGGCTGCGGGCCACGAGAAGCCCGGCCAGGAGAACCAGGACCGGGGAGAGCGCCGCGGCAATGCGCAGCGCATCGTCGGAGTCGGTGTAGATGCCCTGCGGGGGCATCGATCCGTCGAGCGCGGGGAGAGACGTCTCTGCGAGAGAGGGCGCGACGGGCGTGAGCGCTTCGGTTGACGTGGCAGAGAGCGGGGTGAGGGTGGCTTCCGGCACGACGCGCGGGGCCGACGTTTCCAACTGCGCGGCCCACACCTGGTAACGGCCGCGCTCGCTGTCCCAAATATGCGCCGCGTCGCGGACGAACCAGGTGGCGTGCAAGCGATTCCCCATGCCCACCGCCAGCCGGGGCCACTCCGGCGGATCGCTCGAGGTGAACAGGCGCGTCGGCTCCGACCACTGCTCACCGTTCCAGGACGTGTACACCAGGCTGAGCTGCTCCTCCAATGGATCGAGGTACCCCAGCACGAGCAAATGGACGTTGCCCGCGCTGTCGCTGACGGCATGGCACGCGTCCAGGCTCATTGGCAGCCAGTCTTTGGCAATCAGCGTGGGAATAGGCGTGGGGGCCGACCACGACGCGCCGCCATCGTCCGAAAGCTGATAGTAGACCGGGCTGCGTTCGGGCAGAGAGAGCGGCAAGCGCCACACGGCCACGAGCTGGCCGCCACGCCCGACGCCGAGCGTCACCTGCTGCGGTGCGCCATCGGGATGAGTGAACGTGAAGGGTGCTTCCCACGTCGCGCCGCCATCGAGCGAGCGGCGGTAAACGGCCCCCACCGGGTATCCTTCACCGATGTACCAATCCTCCCCCTCCTCCCAAACGACATACACGCGCCCCGCAGCGTCGACGGTGAGCTGGGGTTTCACCGACCCGGCAAAGCTCTGAGACAGGTTGTACGGAGCCGACCAGGACGCCCCGCCGTCCTCAGAGCGGCGGTAGTAGACGTCCATACAGAGCGGGCACATCGCGTTCGGCGTGTTGTCTGCCGCCAGTGCAGTGACCGGCCCGTCGCCCAACGGGTAGTGCGCCCAGCGCTCTTCTTCGAAACAGTCCACTCCGGCGGACGTTCCCACCCACAGGCGGCCCGCCCCATCCAGCGCCAGCGCTGCAACAGCCGAGTCCGGACCGTCGTCCACCTGCCAGAGGCTCCCGTCGTAACGCCAAAGGCCGGAGCGAGCGCCAACCCACAGGACGGCGGCTTCGGGGTCCCAGGCCAGGGCCGTCACGGCGAGGCCCTCCGACCCGGCCACGCGGACCCATGCCGCGCCGACGCGCTCGAACAGCCCGGCATCGGTCCCCACCCACAGCCGGCCGTCGTAGGCGCCGGCAACCGACGAAACGGCCGAGCGCCACAAGCCATCTCTGGCCATGTGAATTCGCCAGGTCTGGCCGTCGTACTGCCCGAGGCCCTCCGGCGTGCCGAGCCAGACGTGACCGATCACGTCGACCGCGAGCACCGAGGCGGCAGCTTCGGCCAGTTGCGGCGGAAACGGGAGCTCGGTCCAGCGCGCGTCGCCGGACTCGATGCTCTCGTAGTGGAAGAGGCGGTCCGCGGTGCAAAACCAGAGCGTCCCGTCGACGTCCTGGGCAATGGCCAGGACGGGGACATCTGCGTCCGCCTCACCCAGGCGCACTCGCTCCCAGGCCACGCCGTCGTAGCGCAGCAGACCGGCGGAGGTGGCGAACCAATCGAAGCCGCTGCCATCCTCCTCGATGGCGTAGACCACGTATGCGTCTACGTCGAGCGGGGGGTCGCAGGACCGGGCGGTTTCGCCGGCGGTGTGGAGGATAGCCGCGCCGGTGCCGATCCAGACCGCCGGGTCGACCGGCACGTAGAGCGGCTGTTCGTTCCAAACGACGTGGATGACGCCAGCACTGTCGACGGCGATATCGGAATAGTAGGCGCTGCGCATATTGCTGATGAGCCGGGGCGTCTGCCAGGTGGCGGCGCTGTGGGCGGTGTCGGCGGGGGCCTGGGTGTAATAGAGGTCGGTGCCGTCGCGGTAGACCATGTGGAGCCGGTTCTGGTCATCGGCCGCGATGGACGGGCGGACGGTGAAGCCGCCTACGCCGGGGAAGACGATGTCGTTGGGCATCTGGTAGGACGCGCCGGTCCACGCGGTGTACATGAGCAAGTCGAGCAGGTCCTGGCCCTCTCTGCGTTCGCTGTGCCAGACGAAGTAGGCCCGGCCGAGGGCATCGGCTGTCACGTCGGGGAACCAGGATTTGAGCGTGGTGGTGGAGATCATCACAGGTTCGGACCACGTTTGCGCTGTTTGTGCTGCGGCGGGCTGAATCAACGCCAGGCTGGAGGCTCCAACCCAGGCAACACATAGCCATATCGCCATCAAGCAGGTCAAAAGCCTGGACTGTATAGCGTGGCGATGTGATACTTTCAAGGCTGCACCACCCTCAGCGTGCCGGATTCGCGCACCAGCCGCTCGCCGGCGCGCAGGGTGAAGTAATGCAGTCGGCTTTCGCTGGGCAGCGTCGCCGAGCGCGCCGTTTCGGGGGCGGTTACAAACTGAGTGAGCACATCGTCGAACACAACCACGATCACGTCACCCGCATCATCCGGTTCCAACCGCAGGCTCTCTGCCGTAAACGTCTGTTCCGCTTCCCGCGTCTGCGCGGGTTCACCAGCCTCTAGCTCCCATTTCGGGTTAATGGTGAAGCGGATCAGCGCGTAGTCAGGCAAGTACCATTCGACGTGCCGCCAATTGGCCGCTACAATGACAGTGTGGGACGGGGAAAAGCCTTCTCTGACCGCCAGGACGCGTTCAGAGAAGTAAGTGTCGTTATGGCGCAATGTGTCTTGCGTCAACAAGCGGATGACGCCGCCGGGCAGTGGATACTCTGGCCCGAAGAGGAAAACACTCGCATTGAGGAGCACCAGGACGGTCAATGCCGCCATCCAGATCGCATCTCTCTTGCCCTCGGTCAGGTACACGAGGCCGCGGGCACTGAGCAGCAGAAGAGCGGGGAGGAAAATGAAGACCAATCCTTGCTGTCCCATGTGAATGATGGCGTAGAACAGTAGCGATGGCAGAACCCACGCAGTCAGGAAGACGACCTTGCTCCATCGGATGGGCGTGCGCCGCTTCAGCCAGGCCAGGCTGCCGACACACAGAGGCAACAGGCCCGCCCCCCATCCAAAGAGGACATACATTCCCAGCTTACGCAGGTTGCGGGTCAGCCCCCACAACCCTCCACCTTGCAGCAAGGAGGTCGTCTCGTCGTAACGCCCAAGGTAAGCCGCACTGATCTGGCGGTACCGATCCATTCCTCCCGCCAGGTGGATCAATGGAACTAACCAGGCCGCGCACAATATGGCGAAAGTGACCCCAGCTACAACAGACCAGCCCCAGCCGGACCGCTTCCAGCCCCTGGAGCGTAGAAAGAGAAACCCGGCCAGAAGGGTCAATCCACTCAAGAAAACTGGCGTCTGCTGGCGCATACCCCCGGCAAGTGCCAGTGCTATCGCGGCGCCCAAGAGCGCGGCAGCGGAGCCGCGGAACGCCTCGTAGAGCCACCACACGCACAGAATCACCAGAAACGCGTCGACGGTGTGAGGAAGAGCGATCTCGCCGTAGAACCAGAACAGGGGACTGGAGACGAGCAGCATCGCCCCGGAAATACCGGTGCGGCGGTCGAACGTCGCCCGTCCGAGGAAATACATAGCTGCCGCGGCCAGGCCGCTGGCTCCGAGCGCGACCACCACCATCGTAGTCTGCGGGTCATCGAAGAGGAGATTCACCAGGCGACACAAGGCAACGTACAGGATGTAGCCTGGCGGCTGAGGCTGTTCTGCCATGATGTCGAATCTGTGCAAAGCAAAGGCAAAATTGACCGAATCCCAGTGGTACAATATTCGGCTGCGAAACGGCAAACGCGAGAGGACGGTGAGCAAAAAGAAAAGCACCCCCAGAAGAACGTCCCTTCGATCTATGCGCCGTGCGTGGAACCGCTTTGCGCCGTTCATAGGCCCTCCATCGTCGGCAGGCACGTCACTCCCCGACCAGCACTTCCAAGATGTGCGTGCTGTCGTTGGCGTACACTTCTCTGAAAAGAGCGGAGTGGTAGGGGTCGAAGGCTCCCAGAGCACGCTCGGCAGGGCCGTAGAAGAGGTAGCGAATCCGGTACTCACGCAGCAAGACGGCGCGTTCCTCGTCTGAGGTTGCATCGTCGAAGAACGCCTCTAGCATCTGGGCACGGTCGTGAGAATCCATCGTCATGACTGAGTTCGCGAGAAAGGGCCGCAGACCGGTAAAGCCTGGAATGTAATGCCCGATGGAGAAGGAACTCAGCACCACGTCATCCGGGTCGCCGTTCGCCTCCAACCACTCCATAGCCGCGAGGTCGCCTCGCGCAAGATAGTACGGGTAGCCGTGGCGGTTCAAATCGAAGAGCCGCCAGCTCAACAGGTACAAATTCGTCGGCAGTACGGCCAATAGGAAGATGGCGGGCACCACCCGCACCCTACTCACCGGCACTTTTGTGCGGCTCAGTCGGTCTCGAAGCCAGGGCATCATGCGCTCGAACAAGCCCCATGTCGTTAGAACTGCGATAGGCCACTGGTATCCTGTCAGCAACATAGATTGAAAACGCAAGGGGAGATAAATGAGCAATAGAGAGATACCAAACCAGCTCTTGATGAGCAATCTTTCATCGGATTGGCTGCGCAACGGCACCACACCATCGAACGTCCCCGCAGCGACGAGAAAGGTCAAGCCGAGCAAGACCAGCAGGTGGAGAGGATCGGGGGTATGCACCCCCAGGTTGTCGTACTGGGCGAGCGCCTGCTGCCATATCGGGTGGGCGCCGGAAGAGACCCACCCCCAATAGAGAGGTGCAGGCGCCGAAACCAACACTACCAGCCCCAGCCGCCACAGGACACGCCAAGACCACCCATCTCGAAGGGTCACCAAGACGCCGAAGACAGCCAATACTCCCCACACCGTCACCAGGTCGTAGATGTGCCCCATGCCCAGAAACAAAGCCACCCACCCGGCTGCGAACGGCCACCACCTGCCGCGTCGGTAGCCTTCGAACGAAAGCAGTAAGGTCAGCAGAGTCAGTGCCAAAGCAAATGTAAGGTGAGGGGCGGCTGTCATCACCCAAAAGGTATTGCCGGGAAGGGCGTAGACATCGCGGGGAAAATCGAGTGTGTGGGGCGAAAGCAAATACTTCTTCACCACCCAGATCCAGCCCAGGCCTGAGGTAAAGAGCGCCAGGAGGAAAGCAAACCAACGGTGCGACCGCTCGGGAAAGAGGCGCGCGGCAAAGGCAAATATCACTCCCGTGCCCAACGGAATCGAAACGCATCGAAAGAGTTGGTAGATTTGAACCAACGACAGACCCAGCAGTGCTGCCAGCCTCCCCGGAAGCCACCAGTGAAGGTTGAAGTAGATCGGTTCATTGGGCTCGGAGGTAAGCCGGTTCTCGATCAAGACGGCGTGCCCCGACTCGCGCATCCAAGAGAAGTATTGGGCAGTATCGTGAACGTTGTAAACGACGCCGGAAAACCATCGGTCGGAAGGCGTTGTCAGGTAGCCAAAGAGCAATGGGATAGACGTCACTACGAGCAAAAGAACGGATACCCCTGCCACGACGGCGACCGCACGAACTCGACTAGACTGCATTCTCTGCACCTCCCGTCTGAACCAGAGCCGTTTTCTGTGTCAACTGGCGGAAAAGAAACCAACTCAGCAACCCCACCACAATGACCAGAGGCAGCAACGCGCTCGAGCCAGAAAGCCCAACGAGCGTACCCCAGTTGCGCGCCACGTCCCCGTCTATCAACCGAGGAAGCGAGTACCGAAACAGAGGGTTGCGTGTGTAGTCTGGGAATTGCTGGCCGCCGATCGTCTCCGCCCAGACCGCCAGGAACGACCAGGCCGTCAGCGCCCCCACTATGACCATCGCCCACCGCCGCGCGCCCCACCGCGCCAGGCACAGCGCCAGAGGCAGTACGAGGAAAGGCAGCATTGGCACCAAATATCTCGGCCCCACTCCGTACCCTCCCTGCCACATCACCGATGAAGCGTTGAAAAGCAGAAAAGCTACCACCACCCCAAGAGAGACGGCACATTCAGGACACCAGTCTCGCCTGCGAGCAAAGTATACGAACCCCGGCAGCGCAAGGAGCAACACCGGGGATAAGAAGAACAGTCCTCGAAAAGAACCGAAGGTAATCCCCCACAACGCATCGGGTTGGGGGTAGACCAAACTAAAAAATCCTGTCGTGTTGACGTCTTCGAACAATTGCGAGTGCTGGTAGCCAAAGGCGATAGGCTGGCCGAAGATCGCCATATTGTACGCCATCCACAACAGCCCCGGCATCAACCCTCCCAGCACTGCCAGCCCGATCCACTGCTTGCGCGGCAACCGATAAAGTAAGTAGAAGAAAACCAGCGCCGCGCCCAAAACCGCCGGATATTCAGTGATGATGGCGTAGCCAAGCATCAACCCTACAACGCCGGCATAGACAGGTCGAAGGCGCCCGCGTCCGATGAAATGCGTCAGACAAAACGCGCCGAAAAGGAGCGCCGCCACAGTTTGATGTCCGTAAAAGCAGCTCGCGTACGGAAACGCAATGGTCGCCAGCCCGTAGATCAGCACCGCCGCCACTCGCACGGCCCGCCCTGGAACGTAGTCCCCCAGGAAGTAGTACAACCCAACCCCCAGCAATGCTGATGGAATCGACGTGGTGAAACATGTGACGCAGAACAGCGCCATCGCCAGGTAAAACTTCTCAGACAGCAAGCCCGACCCTGCCTCCGACAGCGTAGCATCTACCGCCTCGTTGTTGCTCAACACCCCCAGGAGGCGCTGCACCGCGTCACCACCGACGAGTCGCCCAAACCCCCAGTAGACAGGCACTCCCAGAAAGGCGCTTCCCGGCGCTTTCGTGCTATAAACGTGACCCGCGTATACGGCATAGTCGCCGGTCGCCGTATACCCTTGATAGTAATCATCGATGTAAAGTACCCCGCGATCGACGATAGCCATCACCAAATTGAGGCGCGAGTTCTGGTTCCAATCGGCCCAGCGCGGGAAAAAATAGGCGTAGCAAGACAATAAAATCAGAAAAACCAACATCGCAATTCGCTTATCTGCTCGCACTCCGCCTGTCACGATGTCACCTCCCCAGATCAGACCTGACGCCCATGCGCTGCGACAATTCCGCCGCCATCTCGCCGTACGGCGCGACGCGCAGCACATCCCGCGCCGCCTCCAAAGCGTCCAGGAAGCGCCGAAAATCGCGGAACGCCCGCACGTCCAGCGGATCGAAATAGACGTTGACGAACGCCCCCAGCCGCTCCGCCAGGGCCAACAGGTATCGAAACGAATCGAAAAACCGCACCTCGTCCTCGGGCCGCACGCGAAACAGCCAGCTCCGGGAGCGAAACGCGTGGTGCGTGTCGAAGACGCTGGACGGATGGCGCGGGCACTGGGAGATGGGAAATTCCCAAACCCCCTCGGCGGTGTGGAAGGGCTGGACGCCCACGCGGCGAGCGTGAATCGACGAGGAGTAGACGTACCCCAGATCAGCAAGGATGCGGTAGAGGCCGGGCGGCCGGTCGAGGTGCGGCGCGCGGAACCCCACCGGCTCGACGCCCATCAACCGGACGATGGTCTCGTGACCGCGCCGGACTTCCCCGGCCTGTTCCTCCAAACTCAGCGCGTGGAACGGGCGCGGGTCGAATGCCTCGCTCCAGGGATGCGAATAGGTGTGGTTGGTGACCTCGTGGCCCTCCCCGACGATGCGCCGGTGCACCTCCGGCGCTTCCTCCACCCACCTGCCGATGCAGGCAAAACTGGCGCGAAATGGGTAAGGGGCGAGCGTGTCCAGCAACCACGGCAGCGCCGCCACGTCCTCCGCCATGTCCACGTCGAAAGAGAGCGTCGCGCCACCGCGATACCTCCCCCAATCCAGGCCGTTCTTCCCCTGGCGCGCGTAGAGCCGGGCCATGTAGCGGCGCGGTAAGAGAATCGTCGTCAGCGCCAGCAACGGGCGGCTGGGCTGCAGACCAATGGCCCGATCGATGAGAACGTCTACCCACTCCATACCTCACCTCATCCTTCGATCCATGCCACCGCTCCGCGCAGTGCGCACCCACTCCTGCGACCCCCGCGAAAAGCGCACCCAGAGCCGGAGGGCAGAGCGCCACAGCGCGTAGGCCGGCGCCAGCGCCAGGTAGAGGAAGACCCGGCCCGGCGCGCGGCTCAGCACCAATCCCAGCACCGGATAGAGCCCCAACGCCGCCCCCAGCCCCAGCAACCACCCCCACGGCGCGCTGAACCCCGCCAGCGCCAAGTCGAGCAGCCCCGCCGCCAGCGCCACCGCTCCCCAAACGGTGAAGAACGTGGAGAGGGAGGGCAGCACCTGCTCGACGGCCCCGTCGAGCTGCGCCAGGTTGCCCCGCCGCAGGCCGCTGCGCAACAGCCGGCCCGCCAGCCGCCGCGACACGTCGGACCGCCCGCGCATCCAGCGCGACCACTGCGTCCGCGCCACCGCCAGGGACGTGGGCATCTCGCCTCGAGACACCGCGCCGGGCACGAAACGCACTCTGATCCCCTCCAGCAGCAGGCGGGCCTGGTACTCCGCGTCCTCCGTCAGCCCGGTGGCCGTCCACGGCAATCGCTCCAGCACGTCGCGCGCGAAGCACATCCCGTCTCCCATCAGCTTGGCCGACAGGCCCAGATTGGAGCGTCCTTGATTGCGCAGGTTGTCGAGGGCGAAGCTGGTGGTCATCGCCGCGGTGTACCAGTTTGCGTCGGGATTGGCGATGACGTGGCGGCCCTGCAGCACCCGCGCGCCACGTGCCAGCTCGCCGTCCATCGCCCGCAGAAACCCCCGGTCGACCGCGCTGTCTGCGTCGAAGACGACGAGGGCGTCGTGCCCGCACCCCTCAGCGTCGATCCGCTCGAACAGCCAGGCCAGGGCATATCCCTTGCTGCGGCGGGTCTCGTCCAGCCGCTCCCAACACACCGCCCCGTGCGCCCGAGCGACCTGCGCGGTCTGGTCGGTGCTGTTGTCACTCACCACGTAGACGTCGAAGCGGTCGCGCGGGTAGTCGAGCGCCAGCAAGCCGTCGACGGTCGCCCCGATGACGGCCTCCTCGTCGTGCGCGGGAATCGCCACCGCGAAAGAATGGGCAGCGCCCGCCGGGCGAGGAGACGGAGGCCTGAGCAGGCTGGCCAGAACCAGGATGTACAGATACCCCAGCCCGAGCGAGATCGCAGCCAGAAACACCCCCAGCACTCCATACAGTAGCATCACTGTTCACCCCATCTGCAACAGTTCAGCGTCGAACATATCGTCCCGCAGCACAGAGATCAACACCGTGCGCCAGTTGTAGGCCACTTCCATACACGCCCGCTGGCGGAGCGAAGCGGCGACGCAGGCCGGCGCCCAGAGCAGCAGTCGCGCCAGGCTGGCCGACACCAGCATGCCCCTCAATGCCAGTGTCTTCACACCGCCGTAGTGCTTGCGAAAGAAGAGCAGCAGGCTGCGGTTGACCCGAAACCGCCGGCGCGGACGCGCCTGGCTCGTCGCCCGACCCTGATAGTGATAGATCGTCCTCTCGGGGAGGTAGTAGACCTTCCAGCCTGCCTGCCGGATACGATAGCACCAGTCGGTCTCCTCGGCGTAGATCAGGAACCCTTCGTCCATCAGTCCGGCCTGCTCCATCGCCTCGCGGCGCACGAGCAGGCAGGCCCCGTTCGTCCAATCGACCTCCAAGGGCGTGCCATTCTCGGGCAAGGTGTGAAACGGATAGTGCCCGCCGTTCAAGAAGCGGTTTAGTGAAGAGAGCAGCAGCGCCGCAGAGACGAGGCCGGGGAACGAGGCGTAGGCGTATTGGAGCGTGCCGTCAGGATTGAGCACCGTCACCCCCGCAGCGCCGGCCTCGGGGGTGGCATCCATAAAATCCACCAGCGCGTCGAACGTGCCAGAAGGAACGATCGTGTCCTCGTTCAGAATCAGCAAATAGCGTCCCGTCCCCTGCCGTAACACCTGGTTGTGATTGGCGCAAAACCGGAGGCGGTAGGGGTTCCGAATCAAGAGCACTTGGGGAAACTCCGCCTCCACCATCTCCGCGCTCCCGTCGGTGCAGGCGTTATCGACCACGTAGACTTCTATGGAAGCGCGCTGTGTGCCGTCGAAGATGCTCTGAAGACACGCGCGCAGGAGGTCGCGATTATTCGTGTTGATGATGGATACGGTCAGGTCCACAGACATGGCTCTAACCCTCCTCCCCGTGGACCGCCTTACGGGCCTCCATATAGGCCGCCAGGCCCTCCTGCCAGGGCCGCATCAGGTCGAGAGCGATGGTCTGGAGCGCTGCATTTGCCAGCTCCGAGTGAGCGGGGCGCGTGGCTTTGGCGCCCGACTCGGCCGTCGTCTGCGGCGCGAGGGATGGCGACAGCCTCGCCAGGTTGAAGATCTGGCGCGTGAAGTCGTACCACGAGCACGCCCCGTGGCTGGTGGCGTGGTAGAGTCCGTAAGCCTCCGTCTCTATCAACGCCTTGATCTGGCGCGCCAGGTCGACGGTGAAGGTCGGAGACAGCACCTGGTCGTCGACCACGCGGATGTCGCGCCCCTCCCGCGCCAGACGGAGCATCAGTTCGACGAAGTTGCCGCCCTTGCCGCTGCTTCCGGCCACGCCGAACAGGCCCGAGGTACGCACGATAAAGTAACGATCCATCAGGTAACAGACGAAGTGCTCGCCAGCGAGCTTCGAGACGCCATAAACGTTGATCGGTTTTGGGAGATCGGTCTCGACGTATGCGCTGCCCTTCTGCCCATCGAAGACGTAATCGGTGCTAATATGGCAGAGAGCGCTCCCCACCTCCCGGCAGGCGAGCGCCAGATCACCGACCGCCAACGCATTGACCGCGAAGGTGCGCCCGGCATTCGCCTCGCAATCATCCACCCGGTGGTAGGCTGCCATATTGAGCACCATCTCCGGCTGGTGGCGACGCAGGACCGCCCGCAGTCCCACCGGCTCGCAGATATCAACGTCCTGGTGCGTGAGGGGGAGCAAATCGTGGTCCCCCGCCAGCACTTTGACAAGGTCGCTTCCCAATTGCCCGTTAGCGCCAAGGATCATGATTCTCATTTGACGACCTCCGAGACGGCCAGAGTCGACGGGGCTTCAAAGACCGATCCCGTCACCTGCGTGATCACCTGGGCCTCTTCCAACAGCTTCATCCAGTGAATGTTGTAATAACGCGGGTTGTCGAAATCGGTGTAGCCGTACTCCCTGATTTTGTGCACTAGCTCCTTCACCGACTCCTCCACCGTGACCACTGGACGGAAACCGAGCATGTGCTCGATCTTCCGCGTCGAGACGCGGTAGCTGCGGACACCGCGATAGCCGTAGTCGGGGTAGATCTCGACCTCGACGCCCACCTCCCTGAGCGCCGCCTGCACGCGCAGGGCCAGCTCGGAGATGCGATAGTTACCCTGGGAGATGTTGAATATCTGCCCTCGCATCGCCGTCTCTTCAGCCTGGAGGCAGGTGATGTAGGCCCGGGCCGCGTCGCGAACGTTGATCAGCGGGCGCCACATCTCGCCGCCGTAGTGGAGCGTCAGCCTGCCCTCTGTGAGAGCATACTTGACGAAGGTATTCACCACCAGGTCGTAGCGCATGCGCGGCGAGAAGCCAAACACCGTCCCTTTGCGCAGAATGATAGGGCAGAAGTCGTCATCGGCCATATCAAGCAGGATCCGCTCGGCCTTGTACTTGGAGCTGGAATAGGCAGCTTGGGGAGAAACCTCCGACTCCTCATCCTGGACGATGTCGATATCCCCGTCGCTGACACCACGGTCGTAGATCGAGCAGGTCGAGGCGAAGATGAAGCGCCGAATTCCCTGCCCTTTGCACATCTCTGCCAGCCGCTGGGTAGCGAGCGTGTTCATCTCATAATTGGCCGTCGGATTATATTCCGCAGTCGGGTCGTTGGACAACCCTCCGACGTTGATCACCGCGTCCAGATTCTCCAGAACGCGTGGCGAGAAAGTGCGCATATCGTCCACCACCAGCTCGATCCGGTCCTTGATGTCGCGCAACCCTTGACGTCCGTAATAGAGACGATCCAAGATACGAACCGCGTAGCCACGGACCAGGAGTTCTTCCGCCAGGACCGTACCGACATAGCCCGCCCCGCCCACAAGCAGTATTTTCTTCACGATTACCTCCCTTTGATGGTCCAGACGTCGCCGAAGGAATCAGGCGGAATGCGTACCTCATCTGGGTCCTCACGATTGTAGGTGTGGCTCGCCGTGCTAACCATCTGCGTGTCGTCCTCCAGAGACATCCAACCGTGGTAGACGCCCGGAGGAACAACGATGAGACGCGGTCGTCGTTCACCAGCGATAATGGTCATGATCTCACCATAGGTCGCGCTATCCTCGCGGTCGTCGCTGAGCACGAACTTAGCCGAACCGTGGCTGATGAAGAACCAATCCCAAAGCTCCTCGTGTTTGTGAAATGCTCGAACGATACCCCGTGTCATATCGCCTACGAGGTAGACCTGACCGAACTTGTGCACCACGGCGTGGGGCTCGTCGCCCTCAGTGCAACGAGCGATCTCGATTAAATACCCTCGATCGTCCATATGAGCCACCAACTCAACGACTTTCACATCCTGTATCATCGCATCCTCCTGTTGAAATATGGGTTAATTCGACAACGCGTCTTCAATTTGGGATCGATTGCCCTGATTCGACAAGGCCCATATCGATCCCATGAAGATCCAGTTGAGAACGGCCAGGTCGAACCCGATGATCGACTGGGTGTAGGCGAAGGGTAGCAGCCAATCGCCCAACGCCATGGCAACCATGCTGCCCACCGTGCCCGCCAACGCAGCCGCACTCAGCGCCTCTGCAAAATCCCCTTGCCTCCGCAGCTCACGCGCCAGCCGGTAGTTTCCCCAGGCCTGCGCGCCGAAAAACCACATCAATGCCGCCAGGCCCACCAGGCCCGTCTGGGCGAAGACGTCGATATAGTTGTTGTGCGTCGCCATCGCTTCGTCGGGGAAATAGCTCATATAGTAGGAGGCATACCCCGCCGGCCCCGTGCCGAAGAGGATGTGCTGCCCCGTCACCCGCCAGTTGGTCTGGTAGGCCGCCCAACGGGACCTGCCGCTCTCTTCGAGCTCGCCATGGTACGCGGTCCGCCAATAGTAGCCCCCACCTCCAATCGCCAGCACCAGGAACAGCACGATGCACAGCCGCTTGGAGCGCAGGAAAGCGATCACTGCCACGGCCGCGAAAAGGGGCACCCAACCGGACAGCCACGTGATGCGGATGTAGAACCCCCAGTACACCCACGCGCCCACGTAAGCGACGAGCAAGGCTCTGACGATCCAACTTACCTGACGGTCGAAGAGGAGCAGCGCCACCGCCAGCGCCGTGCACCACGTCGACAGCAGGCCGTGAGAGTTGATGTGGACCAACCCATTCGTGCGCAAAAACGTGTGCGCCGCCTGGATGGGGCCGATTTCCCAAAAGTACCCCAGATCGACGAACAGAACGACCGCCCCCGCGCCCAGCAGCACCCACACCAAGGCTTTCAACCAGCGGATGCTGCGCAGATGGTTGGCCGCCAGAAGCAGGCTGCCCGGCAGAAGGACCATGACCACCCCCGCAGCGACCGAGACCAAAGGATGCCCCAGCTCGTGCACGAGGGGGTCGCGAAAGACGCGCCCCCATACCCAGGAGACGACCACCGCCGCGATGAAAACCAGCAGCGGGTAGTTGACCGGCGTGGGGCGTAGGGTGAAGCGCTTCTCGACGACGAACATGCGCAAGAGCCAAAGCGCTATGGCCCCCCCACCGATAAGCAGGCTGACCGGAATCTCTGCCGATGTCCCCGTCGGAATGCGAAAGCGCACGAAGATTCCACTGACCACGACCGCGATCAATCCCAGCTCCACGTACTTAGCCATCGCCACAAGCCCTAACGAGGCCAAAATGGCAGCCAGGACGAACTCCGGGGGCGCTTTGGTCGCCAAAAAACCAACCACGGGCAGAGCAAAGATGATGGCAACACAGACTGCCACCCGAATCCACAAGAATTTGTTGCCCTCAGACGAGAATGCACTCACGCTAACGTATCTCCGTCTCTTGCAGTCCTGGCATCGGCATGATTAACCGGGCCCGTTAATCACCACGTTCCAGCGCCCACAGCCGCCACAGCAACCCTCGGACGAGAAAACGTAAGTAGTACTCAATCTCCCGCAAGTCCCAGCGCCGAGCGCCCTTCTCACGATCTGGAGCATGATACGGTCGGTTCGCCCACTCGCGGAAGGGATGGGTTGTCTCCGCAAACGACAACTGATGGGTGGCGTAGTGCTCCGCTCGTTGAGCCAGCATCTCTTGTTGGGTCGAATCACGCGCCAGCATCAGTATCTGATCGCGGAAAGCCGTCACATCACCAATAGGGAAGGTAAGCCCCAATCTCCGATCGCGGATCATGACGCTTAGTTCACAACCGAGCGAGGTGATGACCGGTAAGCCATAACTCATCATCTCCACCAGACGCGTGCGTGTACCTAGCAATGTTTCGTAGTGAAACGCATCCAGATTGATCCCCACATCGGCCGCACGATAGTACATAGGAACCTCACTGACCGGCCGCCAACCCAGCATATGGTACCTCTGCCGGTGAGCTGAGGTTTCGATCATCGCCAGGAAGCGCTCATAACAATCGTTCTGCTTGAGCTTTACACCACCACCGACCGACACGAAAACAATACGCGGATCACAGCTCATCGCAGCGTCCAGAGCCTGAAATAGGGTGTCCACATCGGTCCAAACATTGTAGCCCCCACACCATAGAACGACGAAGGCATCGGTTGGGATCAGATCGCCACGCAGGGACGGGACCAGATCGTCACCTTGATGAGTACGCGCTCCCGGCAGCACCGGATAGACAAACTCATAGCCAAACGTGTGCCGGTCGAGGCGCGAGACCGCTCCGAGCTGACCAACCAGCGCATACTTCTGTGGCGTGCTGCAGGTGGAATAGACGTCCCCATAGCGCAAAATCGTTTTTAGATAACGAGACATATTGCGGCGACCTCGACTGCTGTGCTGGGTATATTCGGCCACTTGTGTTTCAGCCAACTTGTCGCCGTACAGGTCCATCCAGATAGGCCGGTCGGTGGGCAGACGCGTCACACGCAAACAGTTGTTGAACATCACAGCCAGAACACCCTCTGGGTCGAATTGCTCATATAGGTGCCTGAGATGCCTTGGCCAACCTGGACGCCGTATGGCCAGCCGGTGGTAATGCAGATTAGGGGCCAGGGAGTGTGCTATGTCGAACTCGTTATCTTTAGAGCTGACGACTAAACAGACCTGGTGGCCATCAACCAGCAAGGGATCAACAAATTGCCATGTACGGTAACTACGAGCCTCAACGACGCCCGCAGCCAAAACAGGTAGATCGTAGCCTAAGACCATGATGCGGCTCAATGTTTCACATCCCTTCCATTTGATTGAATCGACCACGGTAGAAATCCGTGATAGCCTGGACCATCGCCCGGCGCTGAGGCCCCTTGTGTCGCCAACGCGGCTTCACACTCCACGAGATCAACGTCCGCAGATACTCCACTAGCAACGTATGCCCCCACGCCCGCAGACCCGCCCCGGCCAGGCGCAGAAAGAGCAGCCGGTTGCGCGTCATATAGTAGTGAACCAGCGCCGAAGCACTGCGCCGGTCTGGATCGATCTTGTGCCAGATGCGCGCAGCGGGAACGTGAACGACGCGCCATCCCGCCCGCCGCGCCCGCAGGCACCACTCCGATTCCTCGTAATACGCAAAAAACCGCTCGTCGAGCCCCCCCACCCGCTCGAGCGCTGCCCGCTTCAGCAACATCGCGCAGCCGGTGATGAAGTCCACCTCCTGGGGCGCGGAACCGAACTGTCCCGCGTCCTTCTCGTCCGTGCCCCGCATGCGGATGTCTCCCTGCCGCCAATCAACGATGCCCCCCGCCGACCAGATGACGTCGGGTGCCACGTGATAGTAAATGGTAGGGCCGGCAGCCCCGATCTCGGGATCCGCCTCAGCCGCCGCCACTAGTTCCCGAAGGAAATTGGGAGCCACGCACGTGTCGTTGTTCAACAAGAGAACGTAATCCGCACCCCGCTCCAACGCACGCCGTATGCCCACGTTGTTTCCGCCGGTAAAGCCCAGGTTGCGCGGATTCTCCCACAGCGCAACGTCGGGGTATCCGGCACGGATCGCCGCCGGCGACCCATCCCCCGATCCGTTGTCGACGACCAGAACATCGTACTCAGGATAGTCCACGCTGCCCAAAGAGCCCAGGCAGTCCAACGTATCCTGCAGGCCGTTCCAGTTGAGAATAATGACTGCCACCCTTGGCCACACCATCTCCCTCCCCCAGGTGGTTCGAACGTTTGGCAAAGCACCCTCCCGGGTAACTGCTCAGGCTGTGCGCCTGGCAGTTACCCGCCTGGCGCGTCGAAGGGAGAAAATGGGGGTTTTGCGGGCGGCTTCGCCGCC
>JAFGOJ010000145.1 GCA_016926575.1 Anaerolineae bacterium
AGAAGGTGGGGGTTTTGCGGGCGGCTTCGCCGCCCGCAAAACCCCCACTCCCCCTTTTCGCGGCGGGAAAGGCAACTGCGAAGCGTACGCTGAGCAGTTACCCTGCTTCTTGTTAAAACTGCCGCAAGAAGCGCAGATCGTTCCGGTAGAACAGGCGGATGTCGTCGATGTTGTACTTCATCAGCGCGGGCCGCTCGACGCCGAAGCCGAAGGCGAAACCGCTCCACTCGGCGGGGTCGTAGCCGCCGTTCTTGAGCACCACCGGGTGGACCATCCCCGCGCCGCAGACTTCGACCCAGCCGGTGTACTTGCAGACGCGGCAGCCCGCGCCGTTGCACAGGATGCAGTCCATATCGGCTTCGATAGAGGGTTCGGTGAAGGGGAAGTAGGAGCCGCGGATGCGGATGCGCCGGTCCGGCTTGTAGAAACGGCGGGCGAACTCGGTCAGCGTGCCGATCAGGTCGGTCATGGTGATGTTGTGGCCCACGGCCAGCCCTTCCACCTGGTAGAACTGGTGCTCGGAGCGGGCGGTGATCTGCTCGTAGCGGTAGCACTTGCCGGGCAGGATGACGCGGATCGGTTCGGGGTAGCGCTCGCGCATGACCCGAATCTGTCCGGGCGAGGTGTGGGTGCGCAGGAGCAGTTCGTCGTTGATCCAGAACGTATCCCACATATCCCGCGCCGGGTGATGGGGCGGCATATTGAGCAGCTCGAAGTTGTAGGTATCGGTCTCCACGTCGGTGGCTTCGTAGACCTGGAAGCCCATTTCGGCGAAGATGTCGTAGATTTGGCGCAAGGTCTGGGTAGTGAGGTGCAGGTGACCGGAACCGGCGGGGCGTCCCGGCAGCGTCACGTCGATAGCGCCCTGGGCCAGATCGCGCGCCATTTCAGCCTGGCGCACCGCTTCGGTGCGGGCATCGTAGGCGGCCTCCAGGTCCACTTTCACCGCGTTGGTAGCCTGGCCGAACGCGGGGCGTTCCTCCTTAGGCAGCTCACCCACCGAGCGCAGCATCTGCGTCAGCGCGCCCTTCTTGCCCAGGTAGCGCCGGTTCCACGCCTGCAGTGCCTCGCTACTCCCGGCATCCGCCAGGGCGGCCAGGGCCTCTTCTTTTAGTCGATCCAACGTATCGCGCATCGTTTCCTCCTCATTCGGTCGTATACAACAAAAACGCCCTCGTCCCTTGGGGACGAGAGCGATATGCACCCGTGGTACCACCCCGATTGGCTCTTGAGGGAGCCCTCTCTTGTGGCCGACAGCGGTTCACGCGATCGGCTGCCCCGATAACGCCGGGCTTGCGGAGCAGGCTACTTGCCGGGAAGCGGTTTCACCTGTCAGCTCGGGAGCGAACTTCGGCGAGCTTTCCCCGGGCAAGGCTCTCAGTCTCAGGCCGTGCCTCCCTGGCGGGTTCCCCTCGCGTACTCTTCTCCGTCTTAGCTGTTGAACGTGTTTCGATTGGAGATATTATGCCGCAAAAGGGGGGGATTGTCAAGCGCGGCGGCGTTGGCGGGTCGCCTCGAAGAGAATCACGGCGCTGGCGATGGCGGCGTTGAGCGATTCGACCCCGGCGGCCATCGGGATGGAAATGATCTCGGCAGCCAGATCGTAGGCGCGCGGGGCGGGGCCGGCGGCTTCTCCTCCGATAATGAGTGCCGAAGGCGCGCTCCAGTCTACGTCTGTATAGCTGCGCTGCGCGCCAGCGGCAGCCAGGTAGACCGGGCAGCGCACGTTCTCGGCGATAGCGTCCCAGCTCAACGCCGCGATGGGCAGCCGAAAGTGCGCTCCGGCTCCGGCGCGCATGACCTTGGGATTGGTCGCGTCGACCGTGCCGGAGGCCAGAAGCACCTGGTCCGCCCCCGCGGCCCAGGCGGTGCGCAGGATGGTGCCCAGGTTGCCGGGGTCGCGCAGCCGATCCAAGACGAGCGTCAGAGTGGGGGCTGTGGGGAGGGGCAGGTGCGGCGCGGGCAGCACAGTCAGCAGCCCGGAGGGAGATTCCGTGTCGGAGCAGGCGGCCATAACCGGTTCGCTGACCTGGCAGCACTCGACGCCGGCCGCCTTCCACACGGCAAGCAGGGGGGCGGCGCGGCTGTCCGTTTCCATAGCCTGGGTATACAGCGCAAAGCGTGGCACGAGGGCGGCCTGCACCGCCTCTTCACACAGGCGCACGCCTTCGACGACGAGCGCCGCTTCTTGCTCGCGGGAGCGGCGGCGCGACTGGAGAGCGCGCACCAGGCGCACTTTGTCGTTTTTGAGACTGGTGATCATAGGCAACTTCAGAGGGGCCACGCGCCGACGCGACGGGCCCCTCTGAAGCGTCGAAATCTGCCGCTAGGGGATGCGGAGTACCTGGCCGACGTAGATCTGGTTGGGATTAGAGATACCGTTGTACGAAGCCAGGTAGCTGTAATTCATATTGTACCGCAGCGCGATGCGGAACAAGTTCTCGCCCGGCTGGACTGTGTGCGTGCTGCCGCCCGTCGAAGGCTGGACGGGGGTGCTGCCGCCGGCTGGGATGCGAATCACCTGCCCGATGTGGATGTTGTTCGGGTTGACGATTCCATTGTAAGACGCCAGTTGCAGGTAGTTCATGCCGTAGCGCAGGGCGATGCGGTACAGGTTCTCGCCGGCCTGAAC
>JAFGOJ010000002.1 GCA_016926575.1 Anaerolineae bacterium
ATCAGCGCCTCCGCTTCGACCTGCTCGACCAAGCGCCGGGCGTACTCGTCCGGCTTCAACCACACCAGCTCGCCATCTTGGTCCGGCACCTGCAGCGTGTGACGCAGGTTCAGCAAGTTGCCGCCCAACCGGTCCGTCCGCTCGACCAGGTGCACCGGGAACCCCTGGCGCGCCAGCGTCAGCGCGGCGCTCATCCCTGCCGCCCCCCCGCCGATGACCAGGGCCGCCTTCTCCACCCGCACCTCCGACTTGTACAACGGCTCCAGTCGGGCCGCCTTCGCCACCGCCATACGCACCAGGTCCTTCGCCTTCTCCGTCGCCGCCGCCCAACTGTCCGGATGCACCCACGAACACTGGTTGCGAATGTTCGCCATCTCGAACAGGCCGGGGTTCAGCCCTGCCTGGCGGATGGCGTCCTGGAACAGCGGTTCGTGGGTCAGCGGGCTGCACGACGCCACCACCACACGGTTGAGGTTGTGCTCCCGCACAACCTCGGTGATGTGCGCAATCGCGTCCTGCGAGCAGGAGTACAGGTTGTGCTCGGCGTGCGCGACGCCCGGCAGCGTGGCCGCGTAATCGGTCAACGAAGGCACGTCCAGGAAGCCGGCAATGTTCGACCCACAGTGGCAGTCGAAGACGCCGATGCGCGGTCCCTCCTGCGCCACATCCCGCTCCGGCGGATACGCCGCCGCCTTCGTCAGCGTCCACCGTGCCGGAGAGAGGAGCGCGCCCGCCAACCCGGCCGCGGCGCTCGCCTCCACCACCGACTCGGGAATGTCCTTCGGCTCCTGGAATGCGCCCAGGGCATATACACCCGCCCGACTGGTCTCCAGCGGCGCAAACGCACCCGTGCGGCAGAACCCGTGCGCGTCCAACTCGACCCCCACGCGCTGCGCCAGAACCCACGCGCTTTCGGGCACTTCCATCCCCACCGACAGCACCACCATGTCGAATTGCGCATCGCGAATTGCAGGCCGGGAATCCCCTTCCTCGACGTAGCGCACGATGAGATTGCGGGTCTCTGGATCCTCCTTGATCGACGAAATGCGGCAGTTGACGTAGCAGATGCCGTACCGCTCCTGCGCCCGCCGGTAATACTCCAGATAGCCCTTGCTGAACGCCCGCATGTCCATCTGGAAGATGGTCACCTCGGTGTCCGGCTCGTGCTCGATGGAGAGAATGGCCTCCTTCGTCGCGTACATACAGCAGACGGAGGAACAATAGTCGTGGTTCTGGTCGCGCGAACCGACGCACTGCAGAAAGGCGATGCGCTTGGGCGTCGCGCCATCCGACGGCCGTTTGGCGTGGCCGTGAGTGGGGCCCGACGCGTTGAGCAGCCGCTCGAACTGGAGCGACGTGAGCACGTTCGGGTAGCGGCCCCAGCCGTACTCGGCCGATTGGCCCGCGTCGTAGGCCTCGAAGCCCGGGGCCAACAGCACCGCGCCGACTTCAATCTCCGCGACCCGCTCCACCATGTTGTGGTCGATGGCGTCGGCCTGGCAGGCGTACACGCAGCTCAGGCACTCCGAGCAGATGCCGCACGCCAGGCAGCGCGCCGCTTCGGCCTGGGCCTGATCGTCGGTGTAGCCCGCCACCACCTCGTCGAACGTGCACGTGCGTTCCTGCACCGGCAGCTCGTCCATCGGCACGCGCGGCTGAATCTTCACATCGCCACGCGCCACGCGCTCGCGAATCTCCGCCTGCGTCAGCTCCACGACCGGCAGGTCGGGAGTCGGCGGCGGTTCCAACTCCTCGCCGCGCAGGTAACGGTGGATCGACTCGGCCGCCTGGTGGCCCTGGGCCACCGCCTCGATCACGAAGGCCGTGCCCGTCGTGGCGTCGCCCGCGGCAAACACCCCCGGCCGCGTCGCCGCAAACGTGTTCGGGTTCACGGCGATGGTCGACTGGTCGGTGATGCCCACCCCGGCGCTCTCTGGGATGAAGGCCAGACCGGCGCGCTGCCCCACGGAGAAGATGACCGTGTCGCACGGGACGACGTGCTCGGAATTGGGGATCGACACCGGGCGCGACCGCCCCGACGCATCCGGCATGCCCGGCTCGGTGCGCACGCACTTCATCCCCACCACCCGGTGCTGCTCGTCCCCCATAATTTCCACCGGATTGGTGAAGAAGTGGAAGTTGACCCCTTCCTCTTCGGCGTGGCGAATTTCTTCCTCGCCGGCGGTGGCATCCTCGCGCGCGCGGCGGTAGTAGAGATGCACCTCGGCCCCCATGCGGATCGCCGTCCGCGCCACGTCCATCGCCACGTCGCCCGCGCCGATGACCGCCACCCGCTTCCCCAGCTCCGGCGGTTCACCGATGCGCACGTCGCGCAGGAAGGCCGTGTTCAACAGCACACCCTCCAGGTCGGCGCCGGGGATCGCCAGGCGGATGCCCTCGTGCGCGCCGACGGCGACCAGCACCGCGTTGAACCCCTGCCTGAAAAGCGCATCCAGGTCGTCGATGCGGGTATTCAGTTGCAGATCGACGCCCAGATCGACGATGTCCTGCACCTCGCGGTCCACGATCTCGGCGGGCAGGCGGTACTCCGGCACGCCAACGCGCAGCATCCCGCCCGCCACAGGCAGCGCCTCGAAGACGGTGGCCTCGTAGCCCAGCTTACACAGGTCCTGCGCCGCCGTCAGCCCGCACGGGCCCGCGCCGATAATGGCGACCTGTTCCCCATACCGTCGCTCTACCGGTTCGACCGGCGTGCGCGGTTGCTCGTACACCTTATCGGTGACGAAGCGCTTCAAGGCGCGGATGTTGATCGGCTCGTCCAGTTTGCCCCGGTTGCACGCGTCTTCACAGCGGTGGTTGCAGATGCGGCCACAGATCGCCGGGAAGGGATTGTCTTCTTTGATGACGCGCAGCGCGTCGTCGTAGCGGCCCTCACGGATGAGGGCGATGTACCCCTGCGCGCGCTGCCCGGCCGGGCAGGCATCGCGGCACGGGGCAATGCCGCGCTTTTCGATGGCGAAGGCATTGGGCACCGCCTGCGGGTAGAGCTTGTACGCCGCCCTTTGGGTGACCATGCCCTCGTCGAAGTGATTGGGGATGATCACCGGGCAGACGCTGGCGCAGTCGCCACAGCCGGTACACTTGTCCAGGTCGATATAACGAGGTTTGGTACGCACCCGCGCAACGAAGTGCCCCGCCTCGCCGCGCACGCCCATCACGTCGCTGTCGACAAGCAACTCGATATTGCGATGCCGCCCAACATCCACAAGTTTGGGGCTGATGATGCACATAGCGCAGTCGTTGGTGGGGAAGGTCTTGTCAAGTTGGGCCATATGCCCGCCGATGGCCGGTTTGGTCTCCACCATATAGACCTTGTACCCGGCCTCGGCGAGGTCCAGCGACGCCTGGATGCCGGCGACGCCCCCGCCGACAACCATGGCCGCGCCGACGACGTCGGTCGGTCCGCGCTCACTCTCGCTCATGGCTCTCCTCCATTTCCCAGCATATCCCTTGACTCTAGTTGCCTCTGCACTGTCATTGCGAGCCGCCCCTTCGACTACGCTCAGGGCATGCTCCGGCGGCGAAGCAATCTCCCTGGGTCGGTCGCGGAGATTGCTTCTACTTCGACAATGTCACATTTCGCCAGCGATAGCTGAGCGAGCATCCTGAGCTTGTCGAAGGATGCTCGCCAAGGCTCCTTCGACAAACTCAGGATGCCTTCGCTCGCATATTTGCGCTAAAGTGACATTGTCAAACTACTCACACACTTCCCTGACGCTTTTCA
>JAFGOJ010000146.1 GCA_016926575.1 Anaerolineae bacterium
CAACCCCGGGCGATTGCCTTGCTTTCGCGTGTGTGGCTTGTCTGGGCGCTGTAAGGCGTTTTCGCGTCTGATTTGCTTCGTTTTCCCCAATGCAGGGAGCAGCTCCCTGGGGCAGCGAATGATTTTTTAGTCGTAACTGCTCAGCCTTCCCGCCAGCGGGTCATTGCGAGGGCGCGTTAGCGCCCGAAGCAATCCCCAAAACGCGATCAGGAGATTGCTTCGCGGCCCCTTCGACTTCGCTCAGGGCAAGCTCTTCGGGCCGCTCGCAATGACCAGGCTGAGCAGTTACCTTTTTCGTGTCAATTCGTGGCTGGTTTTTGCCGTTGCCCCCAGCACCACATGCACTCGCTACAGTTCGACGAAGTACGCCTCGCAGGCGCGGTCGATCAGGTCCTTGCTGAGCACCGGCTGCACGTTCAGGTAGCGGGCGATGTCGGTGAGCTGGTCGACAATGTCGCGGGGGTGGCAGGAGCGCATCTCCCGCTTGCGGGCGACGTAGTGTTCCTGGAGCAGGTAAGCCAGCCCACGGTCGTCGTAGGGAATGTTGCGGCTGGTGCAGATGCGGCGGAAGATCTCGCGAAACTCTTCGTAGGTGGGGTTGGTGACCTCGATCTTGTGGCGGATGCGGCGCAGGAAGGCTTCGTCGACCAGGTCCTTCGGCTCGAGGTTGGTGGAGAAGACGATCAGCACGTCGAAGGGCACCTCGATCTTGCGGCCCGTGTGCAGGGTCAGGTAGTCGACGCGCTTCTCCAGAGGCACGATCCACCGGTTCAGCAAGTCGCGCGGGCGGACGTGCTGGCGGCCGAAGTCGTCGATCAACAGCATGCCGCCGTTGGACTTCATCTGGAAGGGGGCTTCGTAGTACTTGTTGGTTTCGTCGTAAACCAGATCGAGCGTCTCCAGCGTCAGCTCGCCGCCGGTGATGATGACGGGCCGGCGGATGCGGATCCAGCGCGGGTCGACCAGTCTCGGGTCGACGGTGGAGGCATCCTTGGCGGCCTCGTGGTTGACGTAGTCGAAGATTTTGATCACCTGCCCGCCCACTTCGACGGCGTAGGGGATGTACATATTGTTGCCCAGCAGCATATTGCCGACCGCCTCGGCGATGGCGGTCTTGCCGTTGCCCGGCGGGCCGAAGAGAAAGATCGAGCGGCCGGAGTTGACGGCGGGACCAAGGCGCGAGAAGGTGGTCTCGTCGATGACCAGGTGTGAGAGGGCCTGGCGCATGGTGCGTTGGTGCACTTCGACCTGGCCGATGGGCTGTTGTTTGATCGCGTCGGTGTAAGACGTCAACGGCACGGGGGCGTAGCCGGCGTAACTGCTGCGGTCGAGCGCCTCGCGGGCCATGCCGCGGCCCTTATCGGCGATGGCGTACTGGTAGGCCGCCTCGGCAAATCCGCTGGATCCCTTCACCTCGATGAACTTCTCGCGCTTGAGGAACTCCAGCACCTGGTTGACGACGCCGGAGTAGGGCAGGGCCAGGCGCTCCGAGAGTTCGATCCCAGAGAGATTGCCCTCGAAGTACATGATTTTGATCGCCAGATCGGTGAGAAAGCCCATCGACAGGCCGGTGTCTTCGACCGATTTGGGAATTTCGGGGTAAAAGGGTGCGCGCGGATGGGCGCTCCCGGCGGTTGCTCTTGGTTGGGCCATAGCTGCCTCCTCTTTGGGACGTCACGACGCGTTCAATTATACTACGGGCGTGAAGGGCGGCAAGTGACGCCCAACTCAGTGGACGGCGATGTCGAGCACGCCGTCGCCGTCTACGTCTTCCAGGCACAGCGCACGGTACGCGCCGGGCGGCGAGCGCCACATCAGGGTGAAACCGAAGCCGTTCCAGCGCCAGACGTCTACGTGTGATGCGACGCCGGCCCGTCCACCCGCGTAGCTGCCTTCCAGCGTGACCACCTCGCGCTGCTCGTCGCCGTCCATGTCCCCCACCGCGAGCGCCAGCAGTGGCGCGGGCAGCGCCGACCCGGCCCACACCTCGCGTCCGGTGGCAGGATCGAGCAGGATCAGGTGGCAACTGTCCCCCGCAGCGTCGTGAAACGTCTCGATCGGGCTGGCGATGGGGCTCCAGCGTTGGGTGGGCCAGTCTTGCCAGGGCCGCCAGACCAGAAGCACGCACTCCGGCGCGCCGTCGCCGGTGACGTCGGCTGTGACACTGCCCGTGACGTGCCAGTCGACAGGCAGCGCAAGCGGGCAGGGCCACGGGTCGAGGGGGCGGCAGGAGGGCGGGCGCACGCTGGGGACGAACGTGCCCTCGCGAAATACATACACCCGCCCCGGTGTGGCTGGGACGGCGCGCGAAATACACACGGCGAACGTGAGGATGAGGAGCAACGTGCCGGCGGGTGAACCCCTCAGGCCCCGGCCGTGGGGCCGAGGCCTGAGATGCTTCCGGTGGGTCAAATTACTGCTGCAAGAACTTGGCCGCGCCGCGGATGATCGAACCCTCGTCGGTGGCCTTGCCGCCCGCGGAGGGCGCGGATTGCAAGATGCGATCCGCCAGGCGAGAGAAGGGTAGAGATTGGAGCCACACGCGCCCGGTGCCCCACAGGGTCGCCAGGAACAGCCCTTCGCCGCCGAAAACCATCGATTTGAGGTTGCCGGCTCGTTCGATGTTGTACTCGATGGCCGGTTCGAAGGCGACGATGCAGCCCGTGTCGACCATGATCTTTTCGTTTTCGAGCCGCCGCTCGACGATCGTGCCGCCGGCGTGGATGAAGGCCATTCCGTCACCGCGTAGCCGCTGCAGAATGAAGCCCTCGCCGCCAAACAGCCCGGCCCCCAGCCGCTTGTTGAAGGCGATGGAAATCTGCGTGCCCAGCGCGGCGCAGAGGAACGAGTCCTTCTGGCAGATCAACTCGCCGTGAACCTCGTCCAGGTCGATGGCAACGATCCGCCCGGGGTAGGGCGCGGCAAACGCGACGTGTTTCTTCGCTGCACCACCCGTGTTGGTGAAGTGGGTCATGAACAGTGACTCACCGGTCAAGGCGCGCTTCCCGACGCTGATCATTTTGTCCATAAACCCGGCCTTGGGATTCGAACCGTCTCCCATCTTGGTCTCGAACGTGATCCCGTTTTCCATATACATCATCATCCCGGCTTCGGCTACCACCGTCTCTCCCGGGTCTAGTTCGACCTCCACGAATTGAAGGTCATCGCCGAATATCTGATAATCTACAACGTGACTGACAGCCATCTTTCCCTCCTGATTGATGTGTGAGAACTGCTATTAAGTATCGCTCTTTGGGATTTCGCGTGGTGGGGCATTAGGAGTGGGGGTTTGGGCGGGCGTAGCCCGCCCAAACCCCCACATCTGCCCCCC
>JAFGOJ010000147.1 GCA_016926575.1 Anaerolineae bacterium
GCTCTACATCGAGACGGTCTATTTTCGAAGTAGTTACGCGTCCTTTTATATGCGATGGCTCTGCGGGCCTCCCTTGTCATAATCGCCCATCTGAACTACAATATGACGCGGTCTTTCATTACGAACGTAAGACAGTGAAACGTCAGGAGGAGTATGCCGCAACAGAACCCTATCCCCCGCGTATTGATCATCGGCGCTGGGATTGCCGGAATGCAAGCCGCTCTGGATGTCGCCAACGCCGGTTACGAAGTCGTGCTGGTCGACCGCCTGCCCTCTATCGGAGGGCGTATGGCCCAACTCTCGGAAACCTTCCCCACCCTCGACTGCTCCCAGTGCATCCTTACCCCGCGCACGGTCGAAGTGGGCCACCATGACATGATCCAGCTGGTCACCTACGCCGAGGTCGAGTCGATCTCCGGCGACGCCGGACACTTCCAGGTCCGCATCCGCCGCCACGCCGCCTACGTCGATTGGGATAAATGCACCGGCTGCGGCCTGTGCCAGGAGAAGTGCCCCGGCAAGGCCGAATCCGACTTCCAGCGCGGCATCGGCAAGCGCAAAGCCATCTACACCCTCTCGCCCCAGGCCGTCCCCAATAAGCCCGTCATCGACCGGGAGGCCTGCATCTACTTCCAACGCGGCAAGTGCCGCGTCTGCGAGCGCCTCTGCCCCACGCAGGCCATCGACTATGAACAGCAAGACTCGTTCATCGACGTCGAGGTCGGCGCGATTATCCTGGCAACCGGCTACGACATCTATTCCATGGAAAATATGCCCGAATACGGCGGGGGAAACGTGCCAGACGTGATCGATGCGCTGGCCTTCGAGCGCCTCCTCTCCGCCTCCGGCCCCACCGCCGGCGAGATCAAGCGCCCATCCGACGGCAAAGTCCCCAAAGAGCTCGTCTTCATCCAGTGCGCCGGTTCCCGCGAACCCGAAAAGCACAACGCGCATTGCTCCAAGGTCTGCTGTATGTATACGGCCAAACAATCGATCCTCTACCGCCACCGCGTCCACGACGGGCAGGCCTACGTCTTCTACATCGACATTCGCGCCGGGGGAAAGCGGTACGACGAGTTCACCCAGCGGGCAATGGAAGAGGGGAACACAGTCTACCTGCGCGGCAAGGTGTCGCGCGTCTTCCGGGACGGAGACAAGGTGACGGTCTGGGGAGCCGACACGTTGAGCGGCCGGCAGGTACAGATCGACGCCGACCTGGTCGTGCTCGCGCCGGCGCTCCTGCCCCGCCCCGAAACGCGCCGCCTGGCAGAGATGCTGGGCGTGGGCATCGACGACGCAGGCTGGCTCGTACCGTTGAATGGGAATATGAACCCCGTCGAAACCAACCGCCCCGGCATCTTCCTGGCCGGCACGGGCACCGGCCCGATGGACATCCCAGAGTCGGTGAGCCACGCCTCCGGCGCGGCCGCCAAGGTGCTCAAACGCTTCTCCACAGTTGACAAATCTACGCCTATCAGGTAGCATGACCTGTGGTGGTCGCGCTAGACGGGGAGCTGGCGGTGTCCTGTACCCGCAATCCGCCATAGCGGGGTCGAATTCCCTTCAAGAGGGCTTAGTGCACCTGGGACTGCTTCTGTCGGTCGGCGTCGAAGGGCGGGTCCTGCGCAGCAGGAGCCCCCAAACCCCGCCAGGTCCGGGAGGAAGCAACGGTAAGGAGACCCTCCTGGGTGCCGCAGGGGTGCCTGCCCGGAGCCGGGCGGCAGCGACAAGCCGGGTAGCACGGTTCGAAGGAGGGTGCGCGGCCATCGGGAATGATCGAAGGGTGGCGGCCAGTCCGCCACCCTTTGTTTTGGAGTCACTGTGGGAAAAACGCCTCAAAAGAACCCCCTCGCGCGGGGACTGATCGCCCTGGCTGCCCTGGTGCTGTTCGCCGGGCTGGCCGCGGGCTACGAATCGAGCCTGACGCGCGTGACGTTGGTGGTCGACGGCGTACCGCGCCAGGTCAACACGCAACAGGAAACTGTCGCCGCGCTCCTGGTGGACAAAGAGATCGTCCTGCGCCCCGAAGACCACGTCGTACCCGCCCCAGACACCCCGGTGACAGACGGCCTGGTCGTCCAGATCACCCGCGCCCGCCTGGCGCAAATCGACGCCGACGGCTACACGTGGCACGTCTACACCCACGCTACCACCGCCGAGGCCATCCTGGCCGAAGCGGGCCTCGTCCCAGGCGTCTACGATCGGGTCACGTTGGAAGAGACGCTCTCCGCCGACGCATCGCCCATCCTGCACGTCGTCCTGTACCGTGCTGTGCCCATCGTGTTGCACGAAGACGGGCAGGCCGTCACGCTGCACACCACGGCCGACACCGTCGGGGAGGCGCTCAGCGACCTGGGTATCACGCTCTACCTGGCCGACCGCGTCGAACCGGGACAGGGCGACCCCCTCTCCGCCGGGATGCACGTCTACCTGGAGCGCTCCCAACCGGTGACCGTCCACGTCGACGGACGCACGATCCGCACGCGCACCCACCGAGACCGCGTCGGCGACGTTCTGAGCGACCTGGGCATCGTGCTGACCGGGCAGGACTACACCAGCGTGCCCCTCGACCAGCCCGTGGAGGGTAATGCAGAGATCGACGTGGTGCGCGTCGAAGAGCGCTTCTTGATCCAGCAGGAACCGATCCCCTTCGA
>JAFGOJ010000148.1 GCA_016926575.1 Anaerolineae bacterium
GCGTCGCGCAGCGAGCAGTCGCCGTCGTTGCAGCTGCCGTCGTTCTCGTCGACGGCGGTGTCGACGGTGAGCGTGGCTGCGGGCGCGGCAGGCCACGCGGCCTCTGCCGGCTGGGGATGTGGCTGGGCCAGCGTCGCGAGGACGCCGGCGACCAGCAGCAACAGAACCGGCGCGAGGACAGAGAATAGAATCCGAGGCTTGTTCATTTGAAACACTCCTTGTTTTGGGTCGGCCTGGGGCCGCCTTGGTTTAGACGTCAGCGGGTGAGAACGTCGCTCGCTGACGATAGTTTATTATACCAACCAACTATCTGCGGCGTGCACGCTCCCAGATAGAGCGTCAGGCTGCGCTCCACCGCCCGCCCGACCAGGTTGAGCAGCGGCGTCGTGTGCCCCTCGTCGGCCTGGGCCAGCGCGCGATAGTACTGGCGGCGGTTGGTGTGCAGGATGATCGTGGTAGGTAGCCGTCGCGCAGCAGGAGCGGGTTCATCACCAGCCGCTATATGTGAAATGAAGGGAGAGGGCAAGAATGACGAAGCGCCGGCATCGGCAACGTCGGGCCGGTGTTTGCGCAGCAGGGCGATGCTTTCCTCGCGCGGCAGCACGTCCAGCCGCGGGGCGTGTACACCCAGCGCCGCGTTCCAGTGACCCCGGCGGCTGGTGACCAGCACGCTTGCGCGCTGGTGATCGGCGGATAGGGTGGTGTCGTACGGGTTGGGGCTGGGTTGCTGGTAGGTGGTGTAGATGTGCTGCTCGCCGATCTGGACGGCGTAGTCGCCGGCGGCCTGCTTGGTCACGCGCGCGGTATTGTCGTTGCCGACGACGTTGCCATCGCCGTCGATGTGGAGGTCACGCTGTTCGGGGGTCAGCATTGGGTCAGTAGGGCGGGTTTCTTACCCGCCGGGCAGGTATGGAGAGCCCGGCCCCACAAATTTGCGCAGAGCTAGTTCGCCTTGACGATGCGTCGCCCCTCAATGACGTCCTGGGTGACATCTAATCCGGGATATGCTATAATGGATACCGCAACGAACGTCAGAGAAAGCCGGCCAGCGCCAGCTCGCCGGCTCTCCCACAGCACCCCCGGCGCGATTCGAACGCGCAACCTACGGATTCGAAGTCCGGCGCTCTGTCCATTGAGCTACGGGGGCTTATAAAAACGGGCCGGGAATATCCCGGCCACTAGGGTGAGTGGTGGGACTTGAACCCACAATCTCCTGGGCCACAACCAGGTGCCTTAACCATTAGGCCACACCCACCATGCAGCGCGTATCTTACCATAAAACGGAGAAAAGAGCAACCCTATGCAACGAGCTATCAGACGTGAACCGGTTCAGATTCTGACGCACGCCTTGCAAATCGCGGGTGAACTCGAAGTCGTTGGCCCGCCCCTGATCTTTCTCAACGAAGACGACCGGGACGACCTCGTCATGCGCGATGTCCGTGTCGCACCGCTGATGCCCAGTGGATCGTTCAAAAGCCTCTCCCGCCCCCAAATCACCATCCGCAAGAAGGACCTCCTGTTCGTCTACTTTACCGACCCCGAGACACGCGCAAAAGTGAACTTGCTGGCACACGAAGAGGACATGGTTGTCTATACCCCGCACGCTATCCTACGCGGGTCTTTTCACCTGCCGGTCGAAATTATCCCCACCAGTTTCCTCTCTACCATCGAAAACGACCTCTTGCCCTTCAGCAAGGCCCAACTTTTCTGGCTCAGACCGCTCCCCATGTCCTTCCCGGATCGGTGCGACCTGTTGTTCATCGGTGAACAGCATATCCAGATGTACCACTCGGGAACTTAGGCCTGCTTTTTCCATTTACCCGTTACGACGAGTACCCGGCTGCGTACGGCAGGCACCCAGTGGGACGTCGCGGTGAATCTTTGATCTGCCCACGTGGCTTCTTTGCCGTTGGGTAGCGGCTCGCGTTGCCCGGTGATGCGGTACAGCCACTCCAAAAACCGCGTCACCAAGTCGCTGCCCGTCAAGTGGGCCGCCGCCACCACGACCAGCGTCCCGTTCGCTGCCAGCACGCGCTGTACCTCCTCCAACGTGGCCCGCTCCACGATGTACTCGGTGGGGAAGGTCGCCACGGCGTGCTCGAAAGCGCCGTCGCGGAAGGGGAGCGCCTGCGCCCGCGCCCGCACCAGACGCAGCGGACGCCCGGCCCGCCGGACGCGCCGCCGGGCCAGCTGGCCCATCTGCGGTGAAAGGTCGACCCCGACCGCGGTGTGCCCCGATTCGCCCAGGCTGACCTGTAAATGGCCCGGCCCGTGCCCCAACTCCAACACGCGCGACCCCTGTAGAAAATCCAACGCCACCCTGGCCCACGCGTTCCACTGTCCCAGCGACACGCACCACGCTACAACATCGTAAGTCCACGCGAATGGACCATACAACAACCGGAAAAAGGTGCGGATCGCCCAATGCCAGGCGCGAAACATCCAGAAGTTTGTTCTCATAAGTAACTGCTCAGGCTGTGCGCCTGGCAGTTACCTGCCTGGCGCGTCGAAGGGAGAACAGGGGGTTTGCGGGCGGCGCAGCCGCCCGCAAACCCCCAACTCCCCCTTTTCGCAGCGGGAAAGGCAACTGCGAAGCGTAAGCTGAGCAGTTACCTCATAAACATATCACACAGGCCCCGTCCATAGCGGACGGGGCCTGCCTCGCGTATCTATCGAGCTGCGTCTGGATCGGGGGTTACCCGAAGGAGGGCATGTCTGGGTATTCCGGCCCGCGCATTTCGACGTCTTCGGCACCGGGCTTGACCCACGCCCCAAGCTCCATCGATATGCGCTTGAAGAAGCTGTTGGGCGGTAGTTGGCCTTCGCCGTACTCCAGGTCCAAAATGCGCGCCCGCAGCACCATCGTCGCCGTGTCCAACGTCACCTCGGAACCCGGTTGAACCATGACCAGATCGCCCTTGGAGCCCAAGCTGGCGCGCAAGGCGTCGTCGTTGAAGGCGTGCTGGCTCATCAGTACCTTGGTGATGGTGCGAATGTCGTTCTTGTCGAACAGCCAGATCTCGATGGCGGTGACTTTCTTGGGATCGCCCGCACCGATGCTCTCCGAAATCCCTACACCGCACTCACCCATAAAATCGCCGTTTTCCTTCTCGATGCTGAATGAGGGGTCGTAGAAGTCGTCTCCCAATGTGTACGTGGTGACGAACTGGGCCAGCGGCGTCGCGCCGCCGTCCTCCCAACTCACCGGCTCCATCGTGCGTGAAGCGATCGCGCGCTCCGAAATTTCGCGCTTCCCGCCGATCAGCCGCGTCACCCCCAGGTAGCCCAGGACGCACACCGCCACGACGACCAGCAGCACGAACAACACGCGCAACACAGACTTGAGCCGCTCCAACAACGTGGGGCCCTGGTCTGGCGAGGGGGCAGTGCTCAGGTCTTGCGCCAGCGCTTGCAGGCTGGGGCGCTCTGCAGCGCCGCGGCTGTTGGCCAGCTCTTGGATCAACGGGATGGGTTCGTCACGCCACCGCCCGCGCCCAGTGATGTCCATCCCCAATTTGTGCTGCGCTGCCTCGATGTCTCCGGTGTCTTCGTATTCCTCAGCTACCCACGAGATGTAATCATCTCTGTAGTCTGAGCGCAACATACCGGGGGTAGCATTGTCGAATTGAGTAGGCCAGATGACCCACCCGAACAGGAGACCGATCCCCAAACCTACCAATAAGCCAAAACCCAGGATGACTTGTTTCTCGTGGTCGTTGTAGAAATTAAGCAGACTGTTCATTGTGCCTCCCTCGTTTCAGGACTGTGGACAGGGGCTGTGACGATCGATTTGTCGGTTCCGACCATCACAGGTTACCACAAAACGATGAGAAATGCAAGTGGGCTGCTGGCGTCAGTTGACATGCGCCTGTGCTCGTGATATTATCTCTTTAATAGATGCAGCTAGCCGCGCGCATTGGCGCTCTGTCAGGAGGTGACGATGGGCTCTTTCAAGGTGTTGACCGTCCGAGGTATTCCCATCCGCATCCATGTTACGTTCCCCCTCATTCTCATCCTCGCCGCCTACCAGGGCGGACGCGACTTCGCAGGGGGATGGCTGAACGGTGCGGCGTTGGGGGTAGTTTTCACGCTTCTCTTGTTCGTCTGCGTCGTCTTGCACGAGCTGGCCCACAGCCTTGTGGCGCTTCACTTCAACGCCGACGTCAAAGAGATCGTTCTGTTGCCGCTGGGCGGCGTGGCGCGCATGGAGCGCATGCCGGAGCGGCCCTATCAGGAACTGTTGATGGCGCTCGCCGGCCCGGTCGCAAGCGCGCTCATCGGCATCGGGCTGGCGCTCGTCTCCGTGGCCTTCATCATTGCCACGTCCGACCTGGGGCACGTGATCGACCAGGTGCTCGCCGGCGGCAACGGCCTCCAGTGGGCCGCGCTCATTCCCTCCCTGGCCCTGGCCAACCTGTTTCTGGCCGCTTTCAACCTGATTCCGGCCTTTCCTATGGACGGCGGGCGCGTGCTGCGCGCTCTGCTGGCTTCCTTCATGCCCCACGGGCGCGCGACGGCGATTGCGGTCACGATCGGGCAGGGACTGGCATGGCTGATCGGTCTGTACGGTCTCCTGCGCCTCGACGTGATGGCAATGCTGATCGCCGTCTTTGTCTACTTTGGCGCAGCGCAGGAGCGGCAGATGCTGCGCGTGAAGAGCGCGCTCACCGGCATCAAAGTGCGCCGCGTCTACTCGCGCAACGCGCGCTCCGTCTTGCCCGACGATCCCCTCGGGCGCGCCGTCGATATGACTCTCGAAGGCTTCCAGTCCGACTTCCCCGTCTGTGATGGGCAGCAACTGGTGGGTATGCTCTCGCAGGGCGATATTCTCGTTGGCTTGAAAGAAAAAGGCGCCCACGTGCCCGTTTCGTTGGTGATGCGCCCGGATCCGTTGACCGTGGGGCCGGACGAAGACTTGTTCACGGTTCATCAGAAGATGGACCAGGCCGGCGCCTCTGTCGTGCCGGTCGTCGAAGCGGGCGAGTTCCTGGGCTTGTTGACCCGGCGGGACCTGGAAGAGGCGTATGGCCTCGTCTCTGCTCTCCCGGGATTATGGAATCGTGGAGAATTGGATTAGACGTTCGCCAAGGAGGGAGACATGAAGGAGATTTCGCGGGTTGCGTTGGTGCTTTCCGGCGGGGGCGGCCGAGGGGCCTACGAGTGCGGCGTGTACAAGTATCTGGAGGAGGCCGGTATCGTGCCGGAGATTCTTGTCGGCACGTCGATCGGGGCAATCAATGCCGCGGCGATTGCCTCGGGGAAGAGCGCCGCCGACCTGGAAAAGGCCTGGTTAGAGACGCGCACGCGCGACATCCAGCGCTTCTGGCGCTTCCGGCCTTGGCGCTCGATCTACGACACCTCCCCCTGGCAAAAGACGCTCTACCGTTTCATCGATTTCCAGGGCCTTGCCCGTACCGACAGGCACCTGCTGATTACTGCCACTGAGGTAGAGGGTGGGGCGCTGCGCGTCTTCGATAACCGGCAGGCCGAGATCACACCCCAGCACATCCTCGCCAGTTGCTCGATCCCGCTGGTCTACCCGTGGACGCGCATCGGGGCGGTCCACTACTGGGACGGCGCGGTGATGGCGAACACGCCGCTGGGCGTGGCGGTCGACGCCGGCGCCGACGACGTGCTGGTGGTGCTCCTCTCGCCCATCGGCGAGCACCGCATCGAGCGCCCGCGCTGGCCGTGGCACGCCCTCGCCGTGACGCTCGACCTGGCCCTCAGCGCCACCTACGAGAACGACATCAAGCAGTTGCAGACCGTCAACCGGCTGGTAGAGGCCGGGCTGGACGAGAAACACAAGATGGTGCGCTGCCGCACCATCACGCCCAGCCAGGAGATCAGCGCGTCGCGCATCATCACCTACGATCCCGCGTTCAGCCGCGAGCTGATTGCCAGGGGATACGAGGACGCGCGCCAGACGTTGGGAAAATAGCCCGTCGTTGGTAGTAGGGGCGAAGGTAACTTCTCAATAAAGCGGGGAGAAGATGGGGGTTTTGCGGGCGGCTTCGCCGCCCGCAAAACCCCCATCCCCCATTTTTTGAGAAGATACGGGCGAAGCATGCTTCGCCCCTACCAACGCAACTACTCGGGTCACTTTCCCGGAAGCTACAGGAGCTTCCGGGAAGGTGAAACACGGGATTACGGCCTTACCATCCCCAACTGGGCGAAATCGTCCGGGCCTAGTTCGTCCACCGGTGTCTGCGATAGGGAGTACGTCCCCAGCATCGCTTCCTGCGTGGGCGCGCCGTCGGCGGGCCAGGCCAGATCGAGGATGCGCGAGTAGTTGGTGCCATCCGGTCGCCCGCCCACCTGCCACTGTGACGCCGTCGGGTCGAGCTCGCGGATGTTGCTCGGGCCGTAGCCGTCGTGGCTCATGACCGTCGCCAGGTAGGCCCAGTTCTCGGGGTCGTCTCCCAGCGCCGAGCGCGGCACCTTCACCGTTACCTTGCGCTGGCCGGGGTCGGGCAGCACCTGCACCTCGACCGCCACTGCCTCCGGCCCCTCGGCGCCGGGGGTGTAGAGCGTGGGCGTCCACCCGTTGATCCACAGTGCGTAGTCCCAGGCGAAGTCGGCGGAGAGTGCCGCGTTGCGCGCGGGCAAGAGCTGCCGCGCGCCGTTCCCCGCGCCATCTTGGTCGATGTAGATGTCGAAACTCTGCAGGGACATCCCGCGCGGCCCGCCCCAGGCATTGTCGACCGGCCCGCGCACGGTGAACTTGAAGACGATGTTCGTCTCGTCGTAGCCCACTTCGAAGCCCGTGATGTCGAACACGCCCGACTGGAAGACGGCGTCGGTGGGGTACTCGTAGCTGCCGGGGCCGTAGTCGTCGCCCTCGGGATCGGTGACTCCGAGCACCTGTGTCGTCAGCCCCAGGTCGGGCACCACCAGCCGCGCCGGGCCGCCCTCGGGCAGGAGCGCGGCGTCGCTCTGCGCCTCGTCGGTGCCCTGGCTGAGCACCACGCGCATCTGGATGCGGTCGCCGGTGTCCAACGCCGCGCCTGCGGGGGCCAACATACCGAGCGGGACGGCCAGTTCCAGCGTCGTGCCGTCCACGACGACGAGCGTGTCTTCGACGGCGAACGCGGGTGACGGCGCCCATTCCGTCCCGTCGAAGGCCCGGTAGGTCATCCCGGTCAGCTCCGCGTTGTTCCCGAAGAACACCTCCAACAAGCGCGTCGCGCCGAAGCCCAGGTAGGTCTCTGCGCCGCCGTAGCGGGAGAAGGGGCTGGCTTCGCCGCCTCCGGGCGGTTCCAGGTAGAACCCGACGACGCTGCGGCAGTTGGGATTGCC
>JAFGOJ010000003.1 GCA_016926575.1 Anaerolineae bacterium
AGTTGCCTTTTCCGCCGCGAAAAGGGGGAGTGGGGGTTTTGCGGGCGGCTTCGCCGCCCGCAAAACCCCCACCTTCTCCCTTCGACGCGCCAAACGGGTAACTGCCGGGCGCACAGCCTGAGCAGTTATCTTTATGATTATTCTACCGCCGTTTTGGGAAGGCGTCAAGACCTAAATGATGCCCAACTGCTGGCCCACGCTGGCGAACGCGTCGAGGACGAAATCGAGCTGCTCGTCGGTGTGGGTGGCGGTGTAGGACGTGCGCAAGAGCGCCAGCCCTTCGGGGACGGCGGGAGAGATGACGGGGTTGGTGTAGACGCCGGCGTCGAAAAGCATCTTCCAGGCTTTGAACGTGCGCATATCCTCGCCGAAGATGACGGGCACGATGGGGGTCTGGCTATGGCCGACGTTGAAGCCGAGCGCGCGGTAGCCCTCGCGCATACGCTCGCCGATGGCCATGACGCGCTGGCAGCGCTCGGGCTCCTCGATCATGACGTCCAGGGCGGCCAGCGCGGCGGCCGCATTGGCCGGGGCGATGCTGGCGCTGAAGATGAGGGAGCGGGCGTGATGCTGGATGTAGTGGATGACGTCGGCGTCGCCGGCGATGAAGCCACCCAGGCTGGCGAAGGACTTGCTGAACGTCCCCATGATCAGATCGACCTGATCGGTGACGCCGAAATGGGCCGCCGTGCCGCGCCCTTGGGCCAGCACGCCGACGGAGTGGGCGTCGTCGACCATGAGGCGCGCGCCGTGCCTGCGGCACACCTTGATGATGTCGGGCAGGGGGGCGATGTCACCGCCCATACTGAAGACGCCATCGACGATGACCAACTTGCCCGCCTTATCCGGCAGGCCGGCGAGCGCCTTGTCCAGCATATCCAGGTCATTGTGGGGGAAGCGGCGCATCTTCCCATAAGAGAGGCGACAGCCATCCAACAGGCTGGCGTGGTCCTCTTTGTCGGTGATGGCGAAGTCGGAACGGCCCACCAGCGCCGAGATAGTTCCGACGTTGGTCTGGTAACCGGTGGAGAAGACCAGGGCCGCTTCTTTGCCGACAAACTCGGCCAGCCGCCGCTCGAGCTCCAGGTGAAGCTCCAACGTGCCGTTCAAGAAACGGGAGCCGGTGCAGCTCGTGCCGTAGGTGGCAATGGCATCCAGCGCAGCCTGGCGCACCTTGGGGTGAGTGGTCAGACCAAGGTAGTTGTTGGAGCCGATCATGATGACCTTGTGGTCGTCGATCCAGGCCACAGTTCCCTCGCTGTTGGTCAGCGGGATGAAGTAAGGATACATGCCAGTCTTTTGGAGATCTCTGGCTTCCGTAAATGCGTAACACTTTTCGAACAGGTCCATGGTTTCTCCCTTGACAGCGTCTGCTATCCGTCCTGCGATTCTATATCGTCTATCGCGCGCATCTTGCGGGCGCGTTCTTGTAGCTCACGGAAGAACTCGCTATCGGTAATCTCATCGACTTGCTTCTGCCGTTTGCCTTCGTCGATGATGATTTGCAGCTCTTCCACGCGCTGGCGCAGTTTTTGCTCGCGGGCGTACACTTTGCTGACCATGATCTCGAACACCTGAGCCAGCGTATTGACCTCGTCGCGCACGAATCCACCATGGAGGGGAGAGAGGTCCTGTTCGTAATCGCCCTGGCCGATCTGGTCGGCGGCATTGGTCAGTTTGAGGATGGGGCGGGTGATGCCGTGGGCGAGGAAGAAGACGACTGCCCCCAGGATGAGGATAGTGACTCCCAGCGCGGGCAGCACCGTGCGGCGCACCTGGTCCTGCACCTGGATAACATCGACGGCGCACATATCCACGCCGACCGCCCCGACCGGTTCGCCGGCCGCGTTGTAGATGGGCGCGTAGCCGGAGAGCCACTCCCCCCAATCGTCGGCCCAGAGTTCGGTCTCGGCGCCTGCCTCGGTGACCCCGGCGAGCATCGTAGGCGACAGCCCGTCGTCCCAGTTATACGTGTCGTCAATGGCGGGGCGCTCGTAGGCCGGGATTTCGCACTCGTTCTGGGCGGCGATTTCCACGTCGCGCGGGTCGGGTTCGACGCCGGGCGCGAGGATCGAACTGACGACGAAGCGCACCTGTCCCTCTTCATCGGGGAGGTGGATGTAGGTGTAGATGCCGGCGGCTTTGGGATTGGTGCGAATCACGGAGCGGAGCGTTTCGGCGATCTGAGTATACGTTTCATCGTCCATCTCGCCGCTCTCGTAGAGCCGTTGGTGAGCATCGCCGTCGATGGCGCGGGCGGCCGTCAGCGCGGCGGCCATGAGGTCACTGCGCAGGTTCTCCATCGCCAGATTGGTGGCAAAGTTGTAGAACCAGAGAAAGACGGCCACGAAAGCTACCAGGAAAAGCAGAGTGAATGTTATCAGCAGTTTGATGCGCAAACTGACGAAGACAGATTTCTCCTCTGAAGGTGTTCTTATCTCTTGAGTCATTCTCGCTCCTTCCCTATAGAGAGTATCGCTCGACGCACGAGTGGATCGTGCGGTTCCAACCGGTAGACATCCAGATACAGCCCATCCACCACGTCGACGAGTGTCTGGCGGTTCAACCGGCACGTCTGAAGGGGATAGAAGACCAGATGCATCGGCGTGGGCGACAGGTCC
>JAFGOJ010000149.1 GCA_016926575.1 Anaerolineae bacterium
GGGCGGTCTAAGACCGCCCCCCACCGCCTCCGGTTGCCGTTCACGGCTGCGGCGGCGGTCCCTGCCCCGGCGGGATGGTTTCCCCGTCCGGCAGTTGGCGCAGGTACTCGCACGAAACGAAACGCACGTCTTCCCACACGTGTCCCTCTGCCTCGAACGCCTCGATGTCGACGATCCAGCGTTTGGTGCCGTCTTCCAGCCGGTAGATGTGCGGGCTGTCGTAGCACTTCAGCAGGACGTGGAGCGGCGCGCCGATCTCGAAGTCGTCCATGAACCCGCTCTCGACGATGTGCACGTCGCCCCAGGTATAGCCGTAGTGATCGAACGCGTCCAGGCTGCTGATCCAGCGGAAGGCCCCGTTCTGGTAGACGTAGATGCGCGCGTCGGACGCCTCTTTGACGATCAAGCCATCGCGGATGATCAGAGCGCGCGCGTCGGGCATAGCCGTCGCCAGCGTGGTGCCGTGGCGGTTGAAGGGCACATTGATCAGCACGACCAGAATCAACAGCCCCAGCGACAACCGCCCCATCAAGCGCGCAGCGTGCGATTTCTCCGATATGGGAGGGGAAGGAGGAAAAGGAGCGGGCGGCTCGGCCTCCACGAGCGCCTCGACGCCCTGCCGGTGGGTCGGCGGGAGCGGCGGGACGGGGGCGACGGAGGCAGGAGCGGGCTTCTCCACAACCGGTGGCGCGGGCGACGGCACTACAGCCTGTCCCTGCAGCCGCTCCGCCACCTCTTCCACCAACAGATCGAGCCAACGATCCATCCGCGAACGGTTTTGTTCTGTCATGCCCCTACCTCACTGTGAAAAAGCCCAATATCTCGCCAATGCTGGCAAAGATGTTGGCGTAGAAGTTCCCACCCAACTGGCGGAACAACTCGAACGGCAGCCCCGGCGCGCCGAAAAAGGGACGCATGGTCCACGCCATCTGGCTGCCGACGAACGCGTACACCAGAATCCACAGCCGCACGATGTTCCGCCGTGCCGCCGCGCCCTCCTTGCCCGCGAACGACACCAGTCGCATCCCCTGACTCAAGAAAATGACCCCAATCGTGCCGGAGATGGCAAACAGCGCCACGTTGAGCAGCTTGAAGAACTGATAGTGGCTCGTCGTCAGCAGGAAAAACAACACGATCGGTGAAAAGCTGAGCAGCAACACCGACGTCACGGTGATCGCCGTCAAAATCAACGCCACGTTCTGGCTCAAGCTCTGGTTCGACCCAAAGATCAGGTTGAAGAAGTAGAGCGTCGGCGCGCAGATGATCAGCGTGGCCAGAAACAGCAGCGGCAACTTGACCGCCGAACTCAATGCCTGCCACAGGCTATGGGTAGACCCAATCACCGCGCCGTAGAGGGCAAAGAACACAATACTGGAAATCAACATCGCCCGCATCTTCTCTGCCAGCCCGTTCCCGTCGCGGATCTCGTGGAAAAAGCGCTGCCGGTCACGCAAAATGGTCTCGATGATCGTCAAGTTCTTCATTCGCCCACCTCCCACACATACCGGGTCATCCCGATATATAATTTAATTATGTATATTATACCGAAAAATACCGCCATGTCAAGCCTCCCACTCCCCCCTTTTCGCGGCGGGAAAAGCCATTGCGATGCGACAACCGAGCAATTACCATTTCAAATAGTTTCTTTACCCTTCCGTAACTTTTTATGTACAGAAGTATGCTAAGATAAACGCGTAGGTAACTGCTCAGCTTACGCTTCGCAGTTGCCTTGCCCGCCGCGAAAAGGGGGGAGTGGGGGTTTTGCGGACGGCTTCGTCGTCCGCAAAACCCCCACCTTCTCCCCTCGACGTGCCAGGCGCGTAACTGCCAGGCGCACAGCCTGAGCAGTTACACGCGTAGGGGATATATCCATCGATGGCTCGCAAGATGACGTCGCAGAACAGGGCACAAAAACTAATATGACAACTCGATCACTTTGGACAGACGCATCCAGTGACCTGCAAGCTCTTCTGCGCAACGCGGGCGCGAAGCTGACGGCCGGCACAGTGAAGCGCGCTCTGCGCACGTTGAACGTCAACGGCTGCGGCGCGTACCGCGAGCAAGCGCTCCAGGAAGCCTACGCCGAAGCAGGCGCCGGCCTGCTGGTCTGCCTCACCCCACCCACCGACTCGCGGGACGCTCAAAGCTGGCTCAACGACGCAACCAAAGTGCTCGTCCCCCTCTTCGACGACGACCCGGCCGGCAAGATGCTGTTCGATACGATCGTCTTCCAGCCCGGCAGCCTCACCGCCCACCTGCCCGCCCTCCACACCGCCTGGCAAGAGCACGTCGACGGCGTGCCGCTGACCTGGAAGACGGACGTGGACCTACCCCACGCCCTGCAAGCCTTCGTCGATACGTTCGAACAAGCCGTCGACGCCTCGCCAGAACTGCGCTCCTTCTTGCTCGCCGCCCGCATGAAACAGGCCACGACCAACGCCCACCCCCAGGAGGTGACGACCCTCGTCGGCATCATCGAACGCCTGGCCGCGCAGCCCCAAGAACGCCGCCTCTTCTTCACCGACTTGGGGCGGATGGGGTACAGCGCCAGCGGCATCACCGTCCACGACGATACCCTGGGCAGCCTCATCGTCACCGACGATAACCGGACCGTCTTCATCTCCGACGAAGGCACGCTGGCGTGGCTCTTTCACCAACTGCCCGATCACCAACAAGTGCTCGCCGAATATCGCGCGCACGTCTACCGCACGTCGACCTGCGTGCCGTTGGATGGCCTGGGCCTGCCCCTGGTCGATGGCACTCCCCTCGACCCCGACACCCTCCACATCCCGCTGGACGAAATCCCCTTCCCGCTCTACGCCCTGACCAAAGACGGCCCCGCACAAATCCCCCCCCCCGACATCTTGCCCACCCTGCTGAAGGCCGCCATCGACGACCACGCCGCCCCGCTCATCCAGGGCGCGCCCGGTTCCGGAAAGTCCGCCCTGCTGCGCCGCCTGGCCCGCGCGGTAGCCTCGGGGCACGAACTCCTGCCCGTGCGGGTGCCCCTGGAGCAGGTCGACGCGGCAATGGAAGCGGGGCAGCCGTTCATGGACGCCGTCCTGGACGTGGCCACGGCGCACAAGGAGAAAGTGGAGCAGAAACGGCTCCGCGCGGCCCTGGCAGGCGAGCGCGCGGCGCACCACATCCTGTGGCTGTGGGACGGCCTGGACAGCGTGCACGCCCACCACAAGGACGTCGTCAACGCGCTGGCGCGCCTGTACACCGACGGCTGCCGCATGATCATCGCCTCCCGCCCCACGTCGAGCCCCCCACTCCCCTTCTCCAACGCCACCTACGAAATGCAGGCCCCCACGCCGGAAACCAGCGCGGACTTCGTGGCAGGCTGGTGCGCCGCTTTCGCGGCGGCGCGTGCCATCCCGCCCACCGAACGCGACCAATGGGTCGCCGAGTGCGCGGGTTGGGTACAGACGGCCATAGAATCCCGGCCCACCCTCCACGCCGCGCTCCAACACCGGCTGGCGCTGGCGTTCCTGACCGCCCTGGCCTGCGACGAACCGCGCAGCGACCCACCCGCCTATCGTAAGGACTTCTACGGCAAGCACATCGAGCGGCTGTTCGACACGTACGCGGCCAAAATCGGCCGCGAAAGGGACCTGCTCCCCGGCGTCACAGACCCGCAGCAGGCCCGCCACCAACTGTTCTCCGGCCTCTACCGCCTCGCCCTGCAACAGCAAAAGGCCGGCAACGGCACACTGCGAATGGCCACCTATGCCGAAGTCAAAAACGCCCTGGCCGCAGCATTCGGCCAAACCGGCGGGCTGCTCGGCCGGTTCCAGGCTTCGGTGCGCGTGAAGGCGTTTATCGACTTTTGGGAACACGCGGGCGTGCTGGCCTCGTGCCGGCTGGAGGAGCAAGAATGGCTGGCCTTCCGCCACCTGGCGATCCAGCAGTACGCCGCAGCGCGCGCCCTGGTACGCGCCCACCACGACTCCCCCGAAGCGCTGTGGGCCGAACTGGCACCGTACCGGCAGAACGCCCGGTGGCGCGACGTCGTTTCGCTGGCACTGGCCCAGGTGGACGACGCTGATTGGGTGATCGAGCACGTGCTCAAAGACGGACATGCCACACCCGACGTAGTGTTGTTCCTCGCCGGGCTATTGAATGAAGGCGTGCAGAGCACACCGACCACCCGCCGGTACATCGTGGACGCGCTGGAGCAAATCATCACCACCACCGATTGTTTGGAGCAACGCGAGGATGCGTTCGACGCGCTGACCACCATCGGCCTGATCGACGGGGAAACGTACGTCACCCAAAAGCTGTTGGCCATGATCTGCCACGAGCAGGAGGACGCCGCAATACGCTACCGGGCCGCCGACGTGCTGAA
>JAFGOJ010000150.1 GCA_016926575.1 Anaerolineae bacterium
AGGGGCGGAGCCCCTGCAAGGCATTGTTAACCGAGGGCGGCGGGTTTCAAACCCGCCCTACAAAACCTTGGGCTATTTTCGAAGTAGCAGCTCAAGGAACGAGCACGCCGGGGTTCATGATCCCCTCAGGGTCGAGCGTCCGCTTGAGGGCTTTCAAGACGGCCATACCGACCGGTCCGATCTCTTCCCCCAGCCAGGGGACGCGGTCGCGGCCGATGCCCTGGTGGTGACTGAGGGTGCCCTCGGCTTCCAGAATCGCCTCCGTCGCCGCCTGTTTGATCTCCCACCACTGCTCAATCTCTTGCCCCGGCATGCGCCTGCCCCAGAAGGTCGTGGTGAGGGATATGCCCCCTGGAGTGGCGTGGCCGAACCGCGTCATTACGTGCCCGGAACCCCCGCCGCACGTTGGGATGGCAGCGTTGATAGCTGCGTTGATGACCTCGTAGAGATTGACGGCATTCGACCAGGTGGTTGCTGTGTCGAGCGTATCCACCATCATTCCCATTGCCAGGATCGTGTCGCGCAGGTAGGGTTGGATGAAGCGGTCGCGCTTCCAGGACTCCCCGGCAGCCTGACCCAGGTGGAAGCCGTCGTAGGTGCGGCAGGTCGCCACGGCCTGTTTGACCAGATTCTTGACGTAGGTCGCTTCACCTTCATAGCCTACGATGAGCAGGCAGCTCTCTCCGTTGGGGGCATACCCCCGGCGGGAGAGGTACGCTTCGATCCCCCGGTCAGCCAGCCAGCGCCACCCCTGCGGTTCGTGGCTGAGCATCGACAAGACCGCCGTGTCGGCGGCGTCGCTCAACGAGACGACGGTGGGAGGCGTCCCTTGTTGAACGAGGTCGCGCAGGGCGTTCAATCCGTCCGTCAGGCGGTGGAACAGCACGCCGTGGTATTCCTGCGCTTCGGGTTGGGGGCGGACGCGCATCGTGGCTTCGGTGATGACGCCGTAGGCTCCCTCAGAGCCCAGGGCGAGGTGCAAGAGGCTGGGGCCGGTCGCCGCGGCTGGGATGTTCTTCGTCTCCAAGATTCCGGTCGGGGAGACCATCCGCACGGCCTGGGTCAGCGCTTCGATGGTGCCGTATCCGGTCGCCGCTTGCCCGGCGGAGCGGGTGGCGATCCATCCGCCCAGCGTGGAGCATTCGAAGGAGTGGGGGAAGTGGCCCAGGGTGAACCCACGTGCGTTGAGCGCCGCTTCCAACTCAGGGCCGCGTGCGCCGGCCTGGATGCGCGCGGTCCACGAGTCGGTGTTCAGGGAGACGAGGTGGTTCAGCCGGCTCAGGTCCATCGTCACCGTTGGATGGCGCTCCGGCTCTGGTTCGATCCCATTGGTCAGCGACGTGCCGCCGCCGAAGGGGATGATGGCGACCTCGCGGTCGGCGGCCCACGCGACGACGCCGGCGACCTGGCCCTCGTCGGCCGGGTAGACGACGACGTCCGGTGGGTTGGGGACGAGGCCGCGCTGGCAGCACACCAGATTGCGATACGATCTGCCGCAGGCGTGCTGCGCGCGGGCCAGTTTGTCGGTGCGGATGGCGTCTTCGGGAAGCAGTCGGCGGAGGGAGCGCAGCACCGGGTCGTCTATTCGAGGCGCATTGAGCGTGACGTCATCCAGTGGAATAGAAGCAGGTGGCTCGAGACCGTTGGGCAGGTCCAGCCACGCTTTGAGCATCGTTTGAAGTTGAGGGTAATCATCGAGAGGCAGGGGTTTCCCTGCCCCCCATCTCCACCAATACAGGTCAGGGGTGTCCATAGACTCCTTGAATTACGAAAGTCGCGTGCGTACTCGATTATTTTACCATAACTCAGGCTGGCTGGTCAATCCTCCTTTTATCCTAGACTTAATTCTTGACTTTTCCCTTCTTCCAAAGTATCCTTAAGCGTGTGGAAGGAGGAACTGTGAACCGGCCTTTTTATATCGTCATTGAGGGTGTCATCGGCGTTGGCAAAACCACGCTCGCGCGGCTGCTTCAACCTCGATTCGATGCCGATCTGGTGCTGGAAGTCTTCGAGGAGAACCCATTCTTGCCGGGATTCTACGCCGATCGGGAACGCTTTGCGTTCCAGACGCAGATCTTCTTCCTGCTCAGCCGCTATCGGCAGCAGCAGTCGATTCGCAGGAACAGCCGTCCCCTCGTCGCCGACTACACCTTCGCCAAGGACTGGCTCTTCGCCCGCCTGAACCTGCAGGGTGAAGAGTTAAAGATGTACGAACGGGTGCATCACGCGCTGGCAGAGAAGGTGCTCAAGCCCGACCTGGTGGTCTACTTGCGCGCCAGCCACGCGGTGCTGATGGCTCGCATCGCCGCCCGCGACCGCCCCTACGAACGCGGCATGGACCCTCACTACATCGAGAGCCTGCGCCTGGCTTACGAGGACTACTTCGCCACTTACGACGCCACCCCGCTCCTGGTGATAGAGACGGACGAGCGCGACTACGTGCTCTATCCCGAGGACCTGGCCTATGTCGAAGGGCGCGTCCGCACGGCGTTGAGCGCGGCAGAGGTGCGCGCGCGTGTGCCCTTAGATGGTGAAACCCCGCCTGCAGACCGCGTGCAACATTGGTCGCTGGTGGGGGAGTTCCTGGCCCTCACCGAATCGGTCGGCTCACTGGGCGCGGCGCTCTCCGCCCATCCCGAAGGCGCGTCTCCTGCGGTGGACGAAGCCCTGCGCGCCTCATCCGAGCGCTTGGGCCGCCTCCAGGCGCTGATCCAGGAGCAGCCGTCGTGACGGCCTGGCTGACGCCGGCGCTCGTGTCTGGGGCGGTCTCACTGGCCATCCTGGTGACTGCCTACGGCTTCATGTGGCTGCGCGGCCGCCAGGCGAGCATGGAACTGTGGGGGAGCGGATGGGCCGCCTACGCCCTCCATTTCGTATCTCATGCGCTAGTTTTTGCCACTGGCGGCGCGCTGTGGCGCTTCGTCAGCCTCGCTGCGTTGGGGATTAGCAGCTTGTTCCTTTACGCCGGGAGCGCTGCGTTCGTCGGCAGACCTATGAAGCCGACGCGCTACGCCTGGGTGGCATTTCCAGCCTTGTGGGCGCTCTTCGTCTTCTTCGACCTCTCGGTCGACCCCCGCCTGGTGGGGATCCCCCTGTTCATCTTCGTGGGGCTGGTGGACCTGCAGACGGCGCGACTGCTTCTGCGGCACGTCCACCTGGTGGAGAAGCGACCGAGTGGGGGGCTGGCGGCGCTCTTTTTGATCTGGACGGCCCTCAAATTGACCCAACTGCTCGTTCCGCTCGCCGACTCGGCGTTTGCCATCATCCCGCTGCTGGCGAATGGCCTGGCTCTAGGGCTGGCGTTCTTCTTCGTCGCGGCGAGTTTGATCGAGGCGGAGCGGGAGGCGCGTCGGCGGGCCGAGCGACTCAAGACGCTGACCAATCTGAGCATCACCATCAGTCGCATCCTCTCACCCGACGAGATGTTGCGCGCCGCACTGGATGAGTTCGCCGCCCTGCTGGGCGCCGACACCGGCCTGGCGGTGGCGTTGGCGTGGCACTCGGAAGACGACCCAGGCCTGGAGTTCGTGGTAGGGCGAGGACTGCACCCTGACTGTCACACCCTCTCCCGCAGCGGCGCGTGTGCTTGCAACGTTGCCTTACAGACGGGCCAGATCGTCTCGCCGCAGGGGCCGCTTCTACCGCCACCGATGGACGCGACGGCCTGCCCGGTCAACGTCGCCATCCCATTGGCCACCGGAGACCGCATCGTGGGCGCGATTGCCGCGAGCCTGCCGCCGGATTACCGCCTGACGGACGGCGAGATGCGGACGCTGGAGGCCATCGGGCGGCAGGTGGGCATCGCCCTGGCAAACGCCCGCCTCTACAAAGAGCTCGAAGGGCAGACCGAGAAGCTCCACCGCGCATTCACCCAGTTGGAACAGCTCGACCAACTGCGGAACCAAATCGCCCAAAACGTGAGCCACGAACTGCGCACCCCGCTGACGTTGATCCAGGGCTACACCGAACTTCTCGTCAACGGTGACCTGGGAACCGTTTCCCCCGCTCAGCAGGATGCTTTGGAGACGATCCACGACCGGGCCGTGGCGCTGAGTCAAATCGTCTATACCCTGACCTCTCTGCAAGCTCTGCCGCGCGAGGCGCTGGCGTTGCGACCGCTGCTCCTGGCCGAGGTCGTCGAGGAGCTGCTGGGCGATTACGCGAAACGCGCCGAGCGGGCGGGGGTTCACTTCGAGCGGGACTTCTCGCCTGGGTTGCCGCCGATCATGGTTGACCGGGACCGTCTCCGGCTGGCCCTCCTGCACCTGATCGACAACGCGATCAAGTTCAGCCCTGGCGGCGGGCGCATCTGGGTGCGTGTGTGGCGAGAGAACAGCCACCTCTACGTCTCCATCAAAGACGAAGGCGTCGGCATCGCCCCCGAACATATGAGTATGATCTTCGAACGATTCTACCAGGCCGATGGATCGTCGACGCGCCGCTTCGGCGGCATGGGCGTCGGGCTGGCCCTGGTGTGGGAAGTGGTCGAGGCGCACGGCGGGGGGGTCAGTGTCGACAGTGAGCCGGGCAAGGGCAGTACCTTTACCGTCAGCATTCCAATTCAGGGAGCGTCATAAATGGGAAAGTGGTTCGTCGCCGTCGCAGGCAACATCGGCGTTGGAAAATCCAGCCTCACCGGGCTGTTGAGCGAGCGGCTGGACTGGGAGCCGTTCTTCGAGGCCGTGACCGACAACCCCTACCTGGCCGATTTCTACGACAATATGCGCCATTGGAGTTTCCACTCCCAGGTCTTCTTTCTCTCGCGCCGGCTGCGCCACCAACACCAACTGCTCCAGCGACCCAATTCGGTGGTGCAAGACCGCACCGTCTACGAAGACGCGGAGATTTTCGCCCGCAACCTCTACCTTCAGGGCTTGATGGCCGAGCGCGATTACCAGAGCTACCGCGAGCTGTACGAGGTGCTCACCCTGCTCCTGCCCCCGCCGGACCTGGTGGTCTACCTGCGCGCCTCGGTGCCCACGCTTCAGAGTCGCATCGCCAACCGGGGGCGCTCCTTCGAGCGCGCCATCAGCATCGACTACCTGGAACAGTTGAACACCCTCTACGATGAGTGGATCGACGGCTTCGAATCGTGCCCCGTGCTCACCTTGCCTGCCGATAACCTCGACTTCGTGGCGAACCCCAGCCATCTGGACCTGATCGTCGAGCGTATCCTGGATAAGCTGCAAGGTCAGGAGGAGGTCGTCTTCCCGTGAGCGGGCTCGCATGTATCACCTCCCCCCAAGACGACATCGCGCCGGAAGAGCGCCTGTTGTTCTTGGAGCGCGTGGGGCAGGAACTGGCCGCCGGGTTGGACCTATTGGGCGTGGCGCGCCGGGCCCTGGCCTTGAGCGTGCAGGCGGTCGACGCCGACGCCGGCACGCTGTTGTTGTCCGACGAGCGCCAGCGCCTGGCCCTGGCGACGTTCTTCTGCGATGGCAAGTTCCGCTCCCCCAATCTGGACGATGCCCGGGCGCTGCTCAAGAGCGAGCTGGCGCGGCAGGTGATCGAAAGGGGCAAGATCACCTCGCTGCCCGACGTGGATGCCTACCCCCATTGGGCGCCTGGGTTTTTCGAGAAGTGCGAGGCGCGACCGCGCTCCGCCTTGTGCGTCCCTCTCGCCATCCCCCATCGCCTGGTCGGCGTGCTCATCTGTGCGCATTCCACCCCCGACTACTTCGACGCGGAGAAGGTGGAGACGCTGCGCATCATCGCCAACCAGGCCGGGCTGGCGCTGGAGAACGCGCGCCTCTTCGAGGCGGAGGAGCACCGCCGCCACCTGGCCGACATGCTCAGCGAAATCGCCGGCAAGCTCGCCGCCACGCTCGACCTCGACGAGGTGTTGAATCTGATCCTGGCCTACCTGGGGCGCGTGGTCGTCTACGACAGCGCCGCGATTTTCCTGCGCCAGGGCCAGGAACTGACCACCCGCGCCTGGCGTGGGTTCGAAAACGACCAGGCGGTGCGCGATCTCACCTTTTTTACCCACAGCGACCATATCCTGGCGCGTGTCATCGCCTCTCACGAACCGGTGGTCTGCGACGATGTGCAGCACGAACCGGGTTGGAGGAACGTCAGCGGCATCCCGCCCATTCGCGGCTGGATCGGCGCGCCGCTGCGCGCCCGCGGTGAGGTGATCGGCGTCCTCACCGTCGACAGCTACGAGATCGGCGCGTATGGGGCGGAAGACGCGCGCGTCGTCGCGGCCTTCGCCGACCACGTCGCCATCGCCGTCGCCAACGCCCGCCTGTGGCAGCAGATTCGCCGCCGCCTGAACGAAGTGGCCTTCCTCTACCAGACCAGCCAGGCACTGACCGCCTCCCTCTACCTCGATGAGGTGTTGCACTCGTTGATGACCAACGTCAAGGACCACTTCCGCGTCGCGGCCGCCTCGGTGGCGCTGGTGGACGAGGAAACCCGCGAACTGGTCTTCCGCGTCGCCGTCGGCGCGGCCGCCGATTACGTGGTGGGTATGCGCCTTCCGCCCGGCGAGGGTATCGCCGGGTGGGTGGTCAAGTCAGGCCAACCGCTCCTCGTTCCCGCTGCCCGTGGCGACGCGCGCTTCTGCAATAAGGTGGAAAAAGCCACCGACTTCCAGACCGAGATGATGATGGCCGTCCCCATCCGTTTGGGCGACGACGTGATCGGCGTCATCGAGGCGATCAACCCTCTCGGAGGGCCGCTGGACGACGACGACATGCGCCTGCTGCTCAACGTCGGCGCGCTGGCCGCCAGCGCCATCCAGAACGCGCGCCACTTCACCCGCGCCCGAGACGCCGAACAGCGCTACGCCAGCCTGTTCGAGAACAGCGCCGACCCCGTCGTCATCACCGACGCGGCCGGCATCGTCACCGACGCCAACCTCAAGCTGTGCGAAATGCTGGGGTACGAAAAGCATCTGCTCGTGGGCCAGGAGCTGGCCCACTTCCACCGCGACCCCGACGTGACGCGCGAACAGCTATTTCGTGCTCTCCAGGGAGAAAATATCTGCTATAATGTAGATGCAATCGCTCGCAACGGCACGATTGTGCCGTTCGAAGTGCGCGCGACGCAGATCTTTCACAGCACCCGCCCGTACATCCAGTGGATCTGCCACGACCTCTCCGAGCGATTGGAGCTGGAGCAGGCCCGCGAGGACCTGACGCACATGATCATCCACGACCTGCGCAACCCGCTCGCGTCGATCATGAGCGGGCTGGAATTGATCCGCACGGCCGTCGTCGACGGCGATACGACGATGCCGCTGGAACGCATCTTCAACGTCGCCCAGCGCAGTGGAGACCGGTTGTACTTTCTGATCGGTTCGCTGCTCGATCTGGCCCGCCTGGAACAGGGCCAGGTCGAGCTGAACGTCCAGCCCATCGACGTGGCCGGTATGGTCGACGAAGTGATCGATCAAATCCGGCCTGTCGTGGCCACGCGACAGTTGAATCTGGAGCGGCTCGTCTCCGACGACCTGGCCCCTCTCTATGGAGACTGGGACCTGCTCCAGCGGGTGCTGCTCAATCTGCTCGATAACGCGACCAAGTTCACGCCGGGCGGAGGCACGGTGCGCGTCGAGGTGACCCAACCTGACGCGGAGATGATCCAGTTTGCCGTCTCCGACACCGGCTCGGGCATCGCGCCGGAGCACCACCAATACGTCTTCGATCGCTTCGCCCGCGTGACGGACCGGCGCGTGCGTGGCACCGGCTTGGGGCTGACGATGTGTAAGCTGGCCGTAGAAGCCCACGGCGGCCGCATCTGGGTGGAGAGCGAAATCGACCGGGGCGCGACGTTCAAGTTCGTCCTGCCTGCTGAGAAAACGGAGAGGAGCGTGTAGTGTGAGTTTGCCGTATCCCGACCGACTGTTCTATACCGATGCGTATCTGGATCACTTCGACGCGCGCGTGGTCGAGCGCCTGGCGTGGGAGGGCCGCCCGGCGGTGGTTCTGGACCGCACTGCCTTCTATCCCACGGCCGGCGGGCAGCCGGCCGACGCTGGGACGCTCTCCGGTGTCTGCGTGGCCGACGTCGTCGTGCGTGAGGCCGACGGGGCCGTGGTCCACGTGCTGGAAGATGACCTGCCGTCCGACGAGGTGGCGGGCGAGATCGATTGGATGCGCCGCTTCGACCATATGCAGCATCACACCGGCCAGCACCTGCTCTCTGCCGCGTGCGAGCAACTGCTCGACGCCGACACGGTCTCCTTTCACCTGGGCAGCGAGGTCTGCACGATCGACCTGGCCGTGGAGCGGCTATCGCCGCCGGCGGTGGAGCAGGCCGAGGCGCTGGTCAACCAGATCATCTGGGAGGACCGCCCGGTGACGACGCTCTTTGCGACGCCCGGCGAACTGGCGCACGTGCCGCTGCGCCGCCCGCCGCAGGTGGCCGGGCCGGTGCGCCTGGTCGACGTGGCCGGGTTCGACGTCAACCCCTGCGGCGGCACCCACGTCGCCCACACCGGCGAGATCGGCCTGCTCAAGGTCGTGCGTCTGGAGTACCGCGCCCAAGAGACGCGGGTGGCGTTCCTCTGCGGCGGGCGGGCGCTGCGGGATTACGCCGCCAAGCATCAGACCTTGATGGACCTGGCCGCCGCGCTGACGGTGGGGTATTGGGAGCTGCCTGAAGCCATCGAGCGGCTGCAAGAGGAGCTGAAGGCCACGCGCAAGGACCTGCGCGCGGTCCGCACCCAGGTGTTGGAGGAGATGGCGGCACGCCTGGCGCGCGAAGCGACGTCTGAGGGGCCGCTCCGCGTGGTGCGGGAGGTGTTGGAGGGCGTGTCGGCAGGCGATTTGCGCGGCCTGGCGCGCGGCGTGGCGGCGCAGCCGTCCACCCTCGTGCTGCTGGCGTCGCGGGAAGAGCGGACGCATCTCTGTTTTGCCGCTGCCGACGGCGTATCGGTCGACGCGGCGGCGCTGCTGCGGGCGGCCTGTGAAGCGCTGGGCGGGAAAGGTGGCGGGCAACCGGGTATGGCCCAGGGCAGCGCGCCCCTCACCGACCGCGACCGGATTGTTGGCGTTCTGGCTAACTTGTACGATGTTTGAATCGCAATTTCTGAATCGCAATTTCTAATTCGCAATTTGAAAGATATGAACATACATCAAATCGCACCTGACGTTTACGTAGCAACCGTGTACCCCGGCATCAACGTCGGGCTGATCCTGACCGAAGCCGGCCCTATCGCCGTGGATGCTCCATTGCTCCAGGCTGACATCGAGGCCTGGCGCGCATTCACCCAGGAGGTGGCCGGACGGCCCATCCTCTACACGATCCTGACCGACCACCGGCCCGAGCGTGTATTTGGCGCGCGGGCGGTGGGCGCGCCGACGATCGCGGGAGCGGGGACGCTGGCCTACCTCGAACAACTGGGGGACGAATTCGCGCAGGCGGAGATCGCCACGTGGCGCGAGGCCTGCCCTGAGGGCACGGGCTGGCTGGCGGATTGGCGGCCGGCGAAGCCCGAACTGACCGTCGACGGCCAGATCACGCTGCACGGCTCGCCCTCCATCGTCGTGGAGTCGATTGCCGGGGCCGGACCGGGCAGCGTGTGGGTGCGTCTGATCGGCACGCGCGTGCTCTTCACTGGCGATGCTGTCACTATTGGCATGCATCCCTTCCTTCAGGACGCGCCGGACACGCGCGGCTGGTTGGAGGCCCTGGTCTACATTCGCCGTCCCTATTTCCCCTTCGACGTCATCGTTCCGGGGCGTGGGTCGGTGTCGGACAAAGAGGCCACGCGCCCGCTGAGCGAGTACATCCAACTGGCGCGCCGCAGAATGCGCTCTTTCCACATCAAACGGCAGGACCTGAGCGAGGTGGAAGCGCTGCTTCCCGAGTTCCTCGACCTGTTCCCCGTGGCCGAGGGCCAACGGGATGCCGTCCGGCGGCGCGTCAAGGCGGGCCTGGAACAGGTGTACCGGGAATTGTACTCGGTGGAAGAATGACCCGGCAGGCGGTCCCTCACAGGCCGCTCGGCCCGATGGACGCGGTGCGGGAGGCGTTGGATCGGCTGGAGAGCCGGCTGGCGAATCTCGACGGCGCGGGCGAGGACGTGCTGGAGGTACTCTTCCTGCTCGACCGGGCGACGGAACTGCTGGAGGGCGTGGCGGGCAGCCCGGTCGACGCGCGCGCCGAGCGGACGCGGCTCGCTTCGGCGTGGGGCAAGTTGCAGCGGAACGCGCGCCGCTTCCTGCGCGAGGCGGGCCCGGCCCTGGCTCGAACGCGGGCGGAGCGGGGAGACGCGGCGCAGCTCGCGCCGTGGTGGTTCCTGGACCGGGACGTGGCACTGGCGCAGCGCCGGCGTCTGGCGCGCGGGGCGGCGCTCGCGCTGCTGGCGGCGGGGCTCGTTGCCATCGGCGCCTGGCTCTACGACCGCTTTGTGGCACCGCCGCCGGAGGTCACGCAAGCGTTCCAGTACGAGAGCCTGGCGGAGGAAGAGATCGCGTTGGGGAACCTGGACGCGGCGCTCTCCGCTGCCGAGCAGGTCGTTGCACTGAGGCCGGATAGCCCGCAGGCGCACGTTCGCGTGGGCGTCCTGCGCGAGGCGACCGGCGATCCGGTGGGGGGGCAGGCGGCCTACGACGCGGCCCGCAGCCTGGGGCTGGAGGAGGTGGACGTTCTTTTTCAGCGCGGAATGGCCTGGCTGTGGGTAGGGGACGTGCAACGTGCGGCGCGCGATGCGGATGCTGTCGTCGCGCTGTCGCCCGATTGGGGCTACGGGTACTACCTGCGGGCTTTGACCGCGGCCGAAGCGGGCGACGCACCGGCGGCTGCGGACGACTTCGAACGCGCTGCCGAATTGGCCGACGTCGCAGGGGACGTCACGCTGCAGTCGATGGCGCGGGTGAATCTGGCGCTATTGTTTCAGGTTCCGTAGGAGGGTAGCGATGAGTGAGGAGGAGTTGGCGCAGGTTCTGGCTGTCAAAAGGGCGCACGAGAAGGATCTGATGCAAAAACCCAACGTCGTCGGTGTGGGGGTGGGGATGCGCAGCCGGGGTGGGCAGTTCACCGGCGAGCCGGCCATTGTCGTCTCCGTGAGCCGTAAAGTGCCGCGCAACCACCTGGCACCCCAAGATGTCATCCCATCCGAATTGGATGGCGTGCCGGTAGATGTTCAAGCTATCGGCTTTCTGCGCGTGTTGTAGGGAAAAAGAAAGGAGTTTTCAATGGACCAGGCATTATCAGCCCAAATCAGCGGCGTCAAACAGCAACACGTGAAGGAATTGCTCGCCCGCCGCAACGTCGTCGGTTGTGGCATCGGCTATAAGGTGAGCCACGGAGAGCGCACCGACGAGTTGAGCCTGATCGTCTCCGTGACGCACAAGGTGCATCCATCTGCGTTGTCGGAGAACGACATGGTACCCGCTCATTTGAACGGTGTGCGCACCGACGTGATGGAGTTGGGACTGCTGCACGCACACCAGACGCCCAAAGATCGCTGGCGGCCGGCGCCGCCAGGGGTGTCTGTGGGGCACTACAGCATCACCGCGGGCACCTTCGGCTGCCTGGTGCGCCGCGGGGGCGAGGTCTTCATCCTCTCCAACAATCACGTCCTGGCCGACGTGAACAGGGCCAAGATCGGCGACGCCATCCTCCAGCCTGGCCCTTCCGACGGTGGCGAGATGGATGACCAGATCGCCACGTTGGCCGACTTCATTCCGTTGGATTTTGGGACCGAGGAACCGGAGTGCAAGGTGGCGGCGGGGATGGCGGAGGTGCTGAACTGGCTGGCCAGTCTCTCCGGCTCCAGCCATCGCTTGCAGGCGGTGCGGTCGACCCCCGGTATCAACCACGTCGACGCGGCGCTGGCCCGCCCGCTCGCGGCGGACCTGCTCGGCACGGAGATCCTCTACATCGGCGCTCCGAAGGGTGTGGGCACGGCCACGCTGGGCACGCACGTCAAGAAGACCGGGCGTACCACCGGATTCACCACCGGCACCATCACTCAGATCGATGCCACCGTGCGCATCGACTACTACGGCCCCACTGGGCTCTTCGAGGGCCAGTTGATCGCCTCGCCGATGAGCCAGCCTGGCGATTCCGGTTCCGCCGTGTTGGACACCGAGGACCGGGTGGTGGGGTTGCTCTTCGCCGGGTCCGAGGCGTCGACCATCATCAATCCCATCGCCGGCGTTCTCTCCGCTCTAAACATCGAAATCGTCACCGGGTGATCTGTTCCGAAAATAGCCGACGTTATTGCTCCCGCCGGGTCCGTGACCCGGCGGGAGCGTAGGTCATGGACTCGCGCCGAGCGGGCGTTACGCTGAAAGCGTGACCTACATTTTCGCCGATCGGCTGTGTACGCAGCGATCACTTCCCCGCTGAAATAAGTTGACCATTTTAGTAAATTACCTCTTGCGTTTCCGACCAATCCATGATATGATATATTTATGTATGCGAATATACGGAATATCGATTGTGGCGAGATTCCGAGAAGGCGATCACGAGAAGGAGTCGAATCATGAAAGTGGCCATTGCGTCTATGGGAACGGTGCCGGATGCCTGGGTGGGCATCCGCTTCGGGTTGTGCTCCCAGTTCCTGGTGTTCGACCTGGACACGATGGAGTACGTGGTGGTCAGTGTGCCGCCACGCGTGGATGAGCGCGACCAGCTCAGCCTGGCGGCGATTCGCGCGATCGCCCGGCAAGACGTGGCGGCGGTCGTCACGGGGCACATCAAGGACCAGTGCCGCCAGACGCTGCTCGACTTGGGCATCGAGGTGATCGAAGGGGTCGAGGGGATGACGGTGCAGGAGGCGCTGGAGCGCTTCCAGGCTACCGGGCTGAAGACGCCCGGCGAGCGCCAGGGGATGTTGACGCGCGTCGCCGTCGTGGCGCATGGCGACGGTCTGGATGCGCGCCTGGAACCCCACTTTCAAACGTGCTCCGCCTTCATCCTGGTCGATCCGCGCACGATGGCGTGGGATATGATCGCCGTCGAACCCGACGGGCCGACCCACCGAGTGAACGTCAACGGCGTGCGCGCCGTCGCGCGGAGTGGCGCTGTCGCGCTGATCGCCCCGCAGATTCATTACGAGTGTTCGATGGCGCTTCAGGCTCTGGGCATCGCGGTCTTCATCGCTCCAGAAGGCATCACCGTGCGTGAGGCCATCGATTTGTACGAACAGGGGAAGTTGGAAGAGTCGAGGATAGCACTCATTTGAGAGGAAGCAAGAGGCAGGAGGCAAGATGAAGATAGGTGTGCTTGTTTTGGAGGGGCCGTATCAACACCAGGCAGCGGACTCGGCGTATCATTTCGTCAAGGCGGCGCTGGCCCGCGGGCACGAGATCGTGGGCATTTTCTTGTACACTGACGGCGTGAACAACGCCAACGGCTACATCAAGCCGCCCGGCGAGCGCAACATCGCCGAGCGGTACAGCGAGCTGGCATCACAGGGCATCGACGTGATTGCCTGTACCGCGTGCGCCCGCTTCCGTGGCTTCCGCCGCGACATGGTCGTGGAGAACGTGCGGCTGGGGGGACTGGGGGCGCTTGCCGACCAGTTGAAGGCGGCCGACCGCTTCGTCACGTTTGGGGATTAGGAGAGAGCGATGGAAAACACGGTTGCAGTTTTGATGCGTAAAGCGCCCTACGGCTCGGTCTATACCGCCGAAGGCCTGCGCTCGATCCTGGGCATCGGTGTGTTCGAGATCGACGTCCGCGTGCTTTTTGTGGACGACGGGGTCTACGCGCTGGTCAAAAACCAGGACCCGTCGGTGTTGGATATGAAGTCGCTGGGCGACGCTTTCCCTTCTCTGCCGGAGTTCGGCGTGAGCAGCTTCACCGTCCACGCGCCGTCGTTGGCCGAGCGGGGGCTGTCGGTTGAGGACCTGGTCATCGACGCCGAGTTGGTGGATGACGCTGGGGCCGCCGCGCTGCTCGCCTCTGCCGGCACGGTCCTGCCGTTTTAAGGAGACACGCACGATGTTATACACGATCAACAAATCGCCCCTGATGTTCGGGAATTTGAAGTCTGCCCTGCGCATCGCGCCGGAAGGAGAACCGGTGCTGTTGTACGAAGACGGCGTCTACGCTGCGGCACACGGGGCCGCCACCGAGGCGCTGGTCGCCGACGCGTTGGCGAAGCACCCCATCTTCGCCCTGAAAGCCGATCTGGAAGCGCGCGGCATCACCCGCCTGATCGACGGCATCCGCGTCGTCGATTACGATGGGTTCGTCGCGCTGGTAGAAGAGCATCCCGTCGTTCCCTGGCTTTGAAACCCAGATACCATACGTCACATTTGGAGGAAAAAATGAACATTCACGTCGATCAAGTACAGGATTCAATCGGTCAGTTGTGCCCGATGCCCATCGTGTTCCTGGCCAAGAATATGAAGAAGCTCACGGCCGGCCAGGTGCTGGAGATTCACGCCGACGACGAAGGCGCGCACGCCGACATCCCCGCCTGGTGCGAGCAGACGGGCAACGAGTTCTTGGGCAAAGAAGAGGCCGACGGCTTCTTCCGTTACTACGTCAAAAAGGCAGCCGGATAGCCTATGGGCAGCGACAATAAAGCGACCATCGTGGTCTTCAGCGGCGATATGGACAAAATCTTCGCCGCCTTCATCATCGCCACCGGCTGCGCTGCGGCAGGCATGGACACGACGCTCTTCTTCACCTTCTGGGGCTTGAACGCCATCAAGACCGGCAAGCCGATCAAGGCCAAAGGGTTCCTGGGCAAGATGATGGGGATCATGAACCGGGGCGGCATCGACCGGCTGAACCCCTCCCGCTTCAGCTTTGGCGGCATTGGACGTATCCTGTTCAGCAAGATGATGCGCGACAAGAAGGTCATGCCCCTGGAGGAGATGCGCCAGACGGCGATCGACCTGGACGTACACTTGTTGGCGTGCAAGATGAGTATGGACGTCTTGGAAATTGGCCGCGAAGACCTGATCCCCGAGCTCGAGGACGTCGTGGGGGTGGCGACGTTCGTCAAAGACGCCGCCAATTCCAAGATTCAGCTCTTCATTTAGGGTAACTGCTCAGGCTGTGCGCCTGGCAGTTACCCGCCTGGCGCGTCAAAGGGAGAACTGGGGGTTTTGCGGGCGGCGAAGCCGCCCGCAAAAC
>JAFGOJ010000151.1 GCA_016926575.1 Anaerolineae bacterium
CCCGCGCAAGCGGGAATCCAGTTGGCGCACGGATGGATGCCCGCTTGCGCGGGCATGACGATCGGGTGCGTGCTATTTTCGAAGTAGCTTAAAGGGGACCAAAGATGAACATCCAATTTTTCGGCGCGACGCAGACCGTCACCGGGTCGCAGCACTTGCTCACGGTCAATGGCAGCCGCATCTTGCTCGAATGCGGCTTGTTCCAGGGCAAGCGGCAGGAAAGTTTCGAGCGTAACCGCACCCTGCCCTTCGATGCTGCTTCGGTAGACGCGATGGTCCTCTCCCACGCCCACATCGACCACTCCGGCAACATCCCCAACCTGGTGCGCAGCGGTTTCGAAGGTCCCATCTACTGCACCTTCGCCACGCGTGACCTGTGCTCGGCGATGCTGCGGGACTCGGCCTACATCCAGGAGCAGGACGTGGCCTACGTTAACCGCAAGCGCGAGCAGAAGGGCGAACCGCCGGTCGAGCCGATCTACACCCATGCCGACGCCGTCGCCAGCCTGAAGCATTTCGTCAGCGTCGGCTACGATCGGCCGTTCCCCGTCGCCCCCGGCGTCACCGGCACCCTCCTCGACGCCGGGCACATCCTGGGGTCGGCTATCGTCCTCTTGGACATCGAAGAGCACGGCCAGAAGACGCGCCTGCTCTTCACCGGCGACCTGGGCCGCCACAACCTGCCCATCCTGCGCGATCCCACGCCTGCCCCGCCCGCCGACGTCTTGATCACCGAATCGACCTACGGCAACCGCCTGCACGACGCTCCACAATCCGCCGAGTCCCGCCTGCGCAGGCTAGTCGTAGAGACTTGTGCGGCGGGTGGCAAGGTCGTCATCCCTGCCTTCACCGTCGGACGCACGCAAGAAATCGTCTACAGCCTTCACCGCCTCAGCCTGGCGCGCCAGATTCCCGAGGTGCCCATCTTCGTCGACAGCCCGCTGGCCGTGGACGTGACCGAAGTCTTCCGCCTCCATCCTGAGTGCTACGATGAAGAGTTGCAGGCGTTCATCGACCAGAAGCGCCACCCTGACCCCTTCGGCTTCGAGCGGCTGCGCTACATCCGCAGCGTGACGGAGTCGAAGGCACTGAACGACTTGGACGGGCCGGCGGTGATCATCAGCGCGTCGGGAATGTGCGAGGCCGGGCGTATCCAGCACCACCTCAAGCACACGATCTGGGATCCGCGCAACGCGGTGTTGATCGTAAGCTGGCAGGCCCCACACACCCTGGGGCGGCGGCTGGTGGAGAGGCAAGACGAAGTGCGTATCTTCGGCGACATCGTTCCGCTGAACGCGCGGGTAGAGGTGATCAACGGCTACAGCGCCCACGCCGACCGGAACGGCCTGCTCGATTGGGCCCAACCGATCCTGCCGGACCTCAAGCAAGTCTTCATCGTCCACGGTGACCCCGAACCGGCCGCCGCCCTGGCCGAAGGGCTGCGCGAGGCCGGGGCGGCCCAGGTGAGCGTGCCGCAATGGGGGGATACCTACCCCCTCGCCACTATGGACGCGTAGACCCCACCATCGCCGCGCTCATCACCAACGAACGAAAATGTAGGGCGGACTGCCAACGAGGAGGTGCCCGGCCCCCCGCCGTTCCGCCGGGTCTCCTGACCGGGCGAAACAAAAGGTGGTGGTAGGCGCGCGATCCAATCGCGCGCCTACCACCACCGGAACGAGGCCAAGGTCACGGAATGCACAACACCTGCCCGGCCTGAACGTAGTTCAGGTTGTAGATGTGATTGGCCTCGGCGATCTGCCACATACTTACCCCATACCGCAGCGAGATGCGGAACAGGTTCTCCCCCCACTGTACCGTGTGGTACAGGCGGCAGGTCGGTGTGACCGGACCGCCGTTGAACTGCCGCACGGCGACCGGGCCGGGCGGCACGTGGCTCCACGGCATGTTGGGAATTGCCAGGCGGGTGTTGGGATAGATCAAGCTCGGGTTGAGAATGTGGTTGCAGGTGGCGATGGCGTAGGGATAGACGGCGTAAGCCCGTCCGATGGCATAGAGCGTTTCGCCGGGCCGCACGACGTGATAGCCTCGCACGTCGCCACAGTTGTAGGTTGAAGGGGGCGTCGGCGTTGCCGTAGGCGTTGCGGTGGGCGTGCCGGACGGCGTCGCAGTGGGCGTGGCCGTAGGCGTGGGCGTCTCCGTCGTGGCGCTCACCACGACCGACAGGTTCTGCGTCGTGACGGCCAGCGCGTCCCCGTTCGGACTGGAAGCCAGGGCGCTCTCGAACGTCAGCACGTGCGTCCCGGCCGATATAGCGCTGACCGTGAGCGTCGCCAGATCGCACGACCCATCGACCGGCGTGCCGGGCGCTTGGAGGCTGGCCGCGTAGTCGACGCGGTTGCCATCGACCAACGCCTGGGCCACCAGGTCCGCCACGCACGGCCCCGGCGTGATCGCCGTCACGTCGATGCCGCTGCCGTGGGTCAGATGCGCCTCGACACCGTAGAGGTTGTCGGCTCCGGTCACTCGCAACGTCACCACAGCCGTCTCCCCAACATTCAAGACGAGGGTCTGAGGCACAAGCGAGAGCAACGCCACCCCCGGCTGGGTAGTAGGGGCGAGAGTGGGGGTGGGGGTAGACGTCGGCGTCGGGGTCGAGGTTGGGGGGACGGGGGTGTTCGTCACAGTAGAGGGAACCGTCACCTGCCCGCCTTGGGCAGAGTGCGCAATAGGGTTCGCGTCGAAGTCGGCCAGGATCACCTGTGTGAAGTTGAGCGACGATGTCCCCGACGCCCGCCCACGGAACGTGACTGTCACCACAGTGCCGCTGCCGTTGACCGGCGGCGAGGGCGGCATCTGGCTGAAAGCCACATCGATGAAGCCGCCGCTCTGGTCCACTTCGTTCACCGCGACGAAGTCGGCGCTGACGAACGACCCCAGACCCACCTGCACGCCGGCAGCGCCCGAGTCCGCATCCACCACCTCCACCAGCGCCGGATCGAAACTCAAATGGATCTCCACCCCGAAAAGGTTAGAGACGTTCTCGACCACCACGTTCACCGTGACAGTCTCTCCCACCGCCACCTGGGCAGCAGCCGGGTCCAGGCGGACCACCGTCGACCCCTGGGCCAGCGTCCATCCCGGCAAGACCAGCGCAAGGATGAGGCCTGCCAGACACAGGTAGCGGACGACGCGCTGCATATGTCTATGGTTCATTGTGTCTACCTCCATTCTTAGTCGATAGTAACTGCTCAGCGTGCGCTTCGCAGTTGCTTTTCCTGCCGCGAAAAGGGGTAGTGGGGGTTTTGCGGGCGGCTTCGCCGCCCGCAAAACCCCCGTCTTTCCCCTTCGACGCGCCCAGCCGGTAACTGCCAGGCGTACAGCCTGAGCAGTTACAGTCGATAGTGAGTTGTCGCCTGCGGGAGCGCAGGCAGAGCGCAACCGCGCCCAACGAGACCGCGCCCAGGGGCAGGCAGCTTGTCGTGGAGGGCGCTGCTTCGTCGGCCGGAACGTCATCGGTCTCAAGAATCGGTATGGGCAGCCCATCGGGATCGGCCAGCAGCACGTCCTGGAGCACCAGGGCCACCGGTTCGCCTCCCGTCACCGCCCGCAGGGTGATCACTGCCAGGCGGCCGCTGCCGTTCGCCGGTGCGTTGGGTGGCATGCGCGCCACGGCGTAGTTGATGACCCCCGAACTCACGTCGACTTCGTTCTGCGCCACGAGATCCGCCGCCAGGAAGTCGCCGTCGGCGATCTGGACGCCATCCGTCTGCGGATCGGCATCCACGACCTCTACGACGGCCGGGTCGAATGCCAGGTGCACCTCCGCCCCGGCCAGGTCCACAACGTCATACACCAGGACGCTGAACTCGGCGGTCTCGCCGGCGTTCAAGTCCAGCACCGGCGGGTCGAGCCGCACACTGGCCCCGCCCTCGGAGGCCACGCGCAGCGGAGAGATCATTAACAGCAGGCTGCTCAGGCATAGTGCGATGTGAGTCAACGGCAGTTGGTACATAGTCCGAAGTTCTCCCCCGTAATCGTCAGATCGAAAATGTCGACACGACAATCCCCATTGATGTCCGAAGCCGGCGCGGCCGGCAGGGCGGCATCCGAACCGGGACACGGCTCGTAGGGCACGAAACACGGCGCGGGCGCGCTCTCGCCGAAGTCGCGGATGATGCGCACGACGTCGTAGATGTTGATGCAGCCGTCGCCATTGACATCTCCGCCCTCCAGCGTGTGCCGGCCGATGTCCTCCACGTCCTCGTCCATCGACACCCAGTAGCACTCACTGTTGTGGTTGGCGAAACTCAAGCGGACGAAGGCCCACTCGGTCGTACCGGCGGGCGGGGCCTCGGCCGGAAGCGCTATGCCGGGCGGGAGCGCCACATCTTCCGGCGGCACCGCGACGTGGAAAGCGCCGGAGCGGTCCGTGCAGGCGCGCGCCCAGCGGATGGGCGGCGAGGCGCTGCTGGGATAGAAGAACGCTGTGACCGCCGTGCGTTCGTGCGCCGACGTGCCCTCCCGCATGACCAGGCCCACGATGGCCGTGGTCGATGGCGGGACGTAGAGCGTGGCGCTGCCCAGCTCGCCCACGGCGATAAGGCCGCCGGCTGAATCTTCCAGCCGCACCGCGGCGGGGTCGAAAGCGATGGCGTACGTGCCGGGTGCCGCCCCTGCGCGCACGCGGAACGTGACGGCCGCGGCGACGCCCGCCCCGCTGAAAGGCAGCGCGCCGGGCGCGCGGTCGGCTGTGAAGCGCAACACGCCCCCACCCGCTTCGTTCTCCGGCGCGCAGTTCTGGGCAAAGATCGGCCCGACCTCCAGTTGGACGCCCGCGCGGCCCAGGTCGCCGTCCAACACGTCCAACACAGTGGCATCGTACGTGGCAACGAAGGCCATGCGCTCCAGATCGACCACGTCGGCCACCCACACCTCCAGGTGCACCGTCTCTCCCGACCGCACCTGGACGACATCCGGCTGGAAGGTGACGGACGCCGTCGGTGTACCGGCAACCGACGTCGGGTGGGGCAGGACCGCCAGCAGCGCGGCGGCTAAGGCTATCTGCCTGAGTAGCTTGACCATCGTTCGCCCCCGCAGCCTGACGGCGCTACGGTTCCCAGTTCGTGGGGCCGCAGCGGCCGAAGTTTCCCGCCGCCATCGTCAGGTCGAGGATATTGATCGTGCCATCGTTGTTGATGTCCTCCGGGTCGCTGGCAGGCAGGCCAGACGCGCCAAACTGGCCGATGATCGAGACGATGTCCAGGATATTGACACAGTTGTCGTGGTTCGTATCGCCGCCGCGCATGCGCGTGGTGCCGATGTCTACCGTCGTGCCGACAACGTAGACGCTGGTCTTGCGCGAGTCGAGGTAGCCGTTGTAGGAGACCTGGACGATGTAGGTCGACCCCACCGGCACCTGCAGGCTGAAGGCCCCCGTGCCTGCGGTGGTAGTACTGGCGACCACCCCATCGTCGACGGCCAGGGCCGTCACGCTGACGCCGGCGTGGTTGGTCATCGTGCCCTGACGCACCACGGTCCCTTGGATCGTGCCCGCTTCGACGACAGAGATCGAGGGCACCGTGGTGCTGTTGATGGCGATCGGGTGCCCGTCCGCGTCCGAAAGGACCGTACCGGGCGGTTCGCCGGCGCCCACCTTTGCGATGCCAATGCCGGTCGCGCCGGCGGCCAGTCCGGCCCAGGTGATCGTGGCCACGGGGCCGCTGCCGTTCGTTACCGGGCCGGAGCCGCCCGTGTGGCTGACGGCGACGTGGACGCAGGCCATCGTGTCGCACTCAACCGGGTGCGCGATGGTCGGCACGCCGTAGAACACCTGATTCGCGCCCACGACCAGGCTGCCGTCGAAGAAACCCTGTTTGATCTGCACCTGCGTGCCATTGGCCGGATTGCCGTCGTAGTCTACCACAGAGACCACCACGCTGTCGAAGGGGATCCACAGCTCCGCGCCCATCACACCCACCTCGGGCGTCGAGCTGTTGGTGACGGAGAGAGTCACGTCGGTGGTGAAGGTCGATCCAACAACGGCGGCCCCCGAGGTCACGTCGGTAACCGTGACGGACGTGTAGACGTTGGGGCTGGCCGCGTACGCGCGTCCAGAACCGATCCATAGTCCTGCAAGCAGAAACACAAACACCATTCCTGCGCTGATATGCCGTTTCACTGCACACCTCCTTAAGAGAATCGTACGCCACACGCGACACATCTTCATTAAGCGTAACTGCTCAGCTACGCTTCGCAGTTGCCCTTCCCTGTCCGCGAAGGGGGGAAAGCGGGGGTGTCGAAAGCGGCTTCGCCGCTCTCGACACCCCCATTTTTCCTCTTTTCGGGCCGGGGTAACTGCTCAGGCGAACAGCCTGAACAGTTACATTATAGCAATCTGTTCCCTGATGCTGGGTTACAGGAATGTTACAAGTGAATTGAGTATACCACAGAACCCGCCACTTGTCTTGAGTTGATGCTGTTGCTTAACCGCACCGTCTGTGCTAGAATAACCTGCCGCGCAACCACAACCGTGAGGCATCCGACATGCCGCTTCTAGTCGATGGGCACAACCTCATCGGCCGCATGCCCGACATCAGCCTGGCCGACCCACGTGACGAGGCCGAGCTGGTCCTGAGGCTACGGCGCTACTGCTGGCGCCACCGCCGGCGCGCGACGGTGGTCTTCGACAGCGGGCCGACGGCCAACCCCACGCACGCCCTGTCGAGCTCAGAAATCAAGGTCATCTTCGCGCCCGTGGGCAAAACCGCCGACGACGTCATCATCCAACGACTGGCGCGCGCCCGCGACCCGCGCGGCCTCATCGTCGTCTCGTCCGACCACCACGTGCAGGCCGCAGCCCGTGCGCGCGGCGCGCGCGTGCTCCCCGCCGAAACCTTCGCGGCCGAACTGGAGCCTGCAGAACCCGACGCATCGGAGAAGCCGGCCGCCGATGACGACCTCGAGATGTGGCTGAAGCTTTTCGACACCGAACCGTAATGAGTCGCGTCCCATCCATCAAAAAGGAGGTGTACCTTGCGCATTATCGAGTCGGGAATTGGTGAGATGATCCAACCGCCGGACCTGGACGGATTCCGCGAGTGGAACCGCGAGAAGAAAACCCGCGCCCTGGTCGACAAACGCATGACGGAAGCGGAAGCCGTCTCGCGCTTCGTCACCGACGGCTGCTACATCGGCACCGAGCTCTACGGCACCGTCCGCTGCCCGATGACACTGGTGCGGGAAGTCCTGCGCCAGGGAAAGAAGGACCTGCGCGTCGCCGGGCAGGGGGTCACAGAGCTGGACCTATGGCTGGGGGCCGGCATCGTCAAGACGCTCGACATCACCTACATCGGCCTGGAGGTCTACGGCACGTCCAATGCCCTGCGCCGGGCGGTGGAGAGCGGTCAAGTGGAAAAGGTGGTCGAGTGGTCGAACGGCGGCATCACCTGGCGCTTCAAAGCCACCTCGATGGGCGTGCCCTTCATCCCCGTTCGGTCGATGATCGGCACCGATACCCTCAAATACAGCGCGGCGAAGGTCGTCGAGTGCCCCTTCACCGGCATGCCCGTCTGCCTCATCCCCGCCCTGATCCTCGACGTGGGCCTGATCCACGTCCACCGCGCCGACAAGTACGGCAACGCCCAGATCGAGGGCATCAGCGGCTTCGCCTTCGAGATGTCTCGTGCCGCCAAACGCCTCATCATCAGCGCCGAGGAAATCATCGATTCGGACGAATTGCGCCGCTACCCCGACCGCACCATCATCCCCTACTACCTGACCGACGCCGTGGTCCACGCGCCCTTCGGCTCCCACCCCGGCGAGATGGTGTACATGTACGAGCGGGACGAGGACGAACTGCGCGCGTGGGTCGAGGCCTCGCAGACGGAAGAAGGCACCCAGGCCTACTTGAAGAAGACCATCTACGATTTGAAGGACCACCAGGAGTATCTGGACTGGGTGGGCCAGGAGCGCCTGGCGGCGCTCCAAGCCGCAGCGGAGGGACGATGATGGCTGAGCTAGACTACAACGCGACGGAACTGTTGATCTGCATCGCGGCGCGGCAGATGCCGGACAGTGTGACCGCTTTCATCGGCACGGGCATCCCCATGCTGGCGGCCAGCCTGGCACAGAAGATGCACGCCCCCAACCTGGTCGCCATCTTCGAGTTCGGCGGCACCGGGGCGCAGTTGAAGAAGCTGCCCCGCGCCGTGGGCGAAAGCCGCACGTTCTACCGTGCCGTGGCCGCCTCTGGCATCTGCGATATTATGGAGACCGCCGCCCGCGGCTTCGTCGACTACGGCTTCCTGGGCGGGGCCCAGATCGACCCCTACGGCAACCTCAACTCGACCATCATCGGGCCGCAGCATCACCCGCCCAAGGTGCGCCTGCCCGGTTCGGGCGGGGCCAACGACGTCGGCTCGCTGTGCTGGCGCAACATCATCATCATGCGCCACGACAAGCGCCGCTTCGTGCCCCAGGTCGACTTCCTCACCACGCCCGGCTACCTGAGTGGCCCCGGCGCGCGCGAGGCGGCCGGCTTGCCGCCCGGCACCGGCCCCGTGCGCGTGGTCAGCACGCTGGCCCTGCTCGACTTCGAGGAAGAAAGCAAGCGCATGCGCCTGCTGGCTACCAACCCCGGCGTGACCGTGGCGCAGGTGATCGAGAATACCGGCTTCGAGTTGATCATCGCAGACGAAGTGGGCCAGAACGCCGCGCCCACGGAAGAGGAACTGCGCATCCTGCGGGAAGAGGTCGATCCGGAGAAGTTCTACATTTAAGGTAGGGGCGGGTAGGGGCGGGCTAAGACCCGCCCCTACCCGCCCCTCGCTCCGCTACGATCCCCCCCGTGCCACGAACTGGCCCCATCCCGCCTGCCCCACGAACGCGCCATCGCGCACGACGGCCCGCCCGCGGCTGAACACGTCCCGTGGCCAGCCCTGGACGTGCAGCCCTTCGTAGGGCGACCAATCGACCCGCTCGTGCAACGTTTGTCCCGCCTCGATCCGCACCCAGCGTTCGGGATCGAAGACCACCAGGTCGGCATCGAATCCGGGGATGACCCGCCCCTTCCGCTCCAGCCCAAAGATGCGGGCCGGGTTGGAGCAGCACACCTCGACCCAGCGCGGCAGGCTCATGCCGCGCGGCTGCCCGAAGGTGTGGGCCAGGCTCAGGCGCGCCTCGATCGACGGCACGCCGCCGGGGATGGTGGTGAAGGCCGCGTGGCCTGCCTTCTCGGCGGCAGTGAAGGGACAGTGATCCGTCGACAGCACGTCCACGTCTCCGCCGGACAACCCCTCCCACAGCGCCTCGTTGTCCTCCGGCTCGCGCAGCGGCGGCGCGCAGATCAACCGCTCCCCGCCGGGCTGGTCCAGCAGTTGCGCGTTCAGGAACAGGTACTGCGGGCAGGTCTCTCCGTAGACGTCCTCGCCGCCCGCGCGGGCATCCTGCACGCGCGCCAACGCTTCGGCGCAGGAGATGTGGACGACGTAGAGCGGGGCGCCGGCCAGCGCGGCGACATCGATGGCGCGCCCCACCGCCTCCGCCTCCTGGCGCGGCGGGCGGGTGAAGGCGTGGTGGATAGGAGAGGTCTCGCCGTGTGACAGCGCGTCGGCCCGCAGCGCGTCGCACAGGGGGCCGTTTTCGCAATGGACGATGGGCAGCCCTCCCGCCTTGGCGATGGCCGCCATCGCACGATAGAGCTGCACGTCGTCCAGGTGCAGCCCGGCGTAGGCCATGTAGAGCTTGAAGCTGGGCATCCCCGCCGCCACGACCGCGTCCAACGCATTCAGCACGGCCGGTTGTCCGGCGTGCCAGGCGGGAATGGTCATGTGAAGGCCGTAATCGACCGCCACGCGGCCGTCGGCCTGGGCGCGGCGCTTCTCGAACGCCGCCAGCAGCGGCTCCTCCGGCGCAGGTTCGACGAAGTCGATCACCGTCGTCGTGCCGCCCAGGGCCGCAGCGGCCGTGCCGCTGGCGAAGTCGTCCGCGCTGACGAAAGCGCCCTGCGGCATCTGCAAATGGACGTGCGGGTCGATCCCGCCGGGGAGGACGTAGCACCCGCGCGCGTCTATCTCCGTCGTGCCCTCCAGCGCCTCGCCCAGGGCGGCGATGCGCTCGCCGACGATGCCCACGTCCGCCGGGAAAACCTCGTCGGCAGTGACCACCGTTCCGTTGCGAATGACTGTGTCGAACATAGTTCCTCCTTTCGCCCGACCTATCTCCATTGCACGACAATCACGCCGATCACGATCACCGTCACGCCCGCCACCATGAGCGGGTTCAGCCCCTCGCCCAAGACGAGCCACGCCAACAGGGGGGCCAATCCAATCTGCAGCGAGTTGATCGTCGTCGCGCTGGCGACCGTGGTCAGAGAGAGCGCCGTCGTCACACTGACCAGGGCCATCGCGTTCAACAGGCCCCCGGCGAGTACCGCGGCGTGGATGCGCAGGGGGGTGCTGGCGTAGACCGAGATGTCTCCGCCGAGCAGGAGCGCGAGGTTGAGCAGGAGAATGCCGGAACCGGTGGCGACGGCCAGCGCGCGGAACCGGTCGACGCCGCGCGCCATCGCTGCGGCGACTAACACGCCCGAGGCAGACCAGGAAAGCGCCGTGAGCAGGGCCAGCGGGATCGCCAGCCACCACTCGGCCGAGATCGCTTGCCCGCCGAGTTGCCCGAAGCCCAGCAGGGCGATGCCTGCCACCGTCACCAGAATCCCGCCCGCCATCTTGAGGGTGAGGGATTGCTTGAGAAAAACCGCCGCGATCAGCGCCGACCAGAGCGCCATCGTGCCCACCACCGGCGTCGCCACGGCCACGCCGCCGATCTGCAGGGCCTGAAAATAGATGGGATTACCGACGATGAACGTGGCCACGCCGTAGCCCACCAGCAAGGCCGCCAGTCGCCAGTCACTGAAGGGCGAAACGGCGCCGGCGGCGCGCGTCTGCGCGCGCATCCCCATCGCCAGAGCAAAAAGGAACGTGGGCGTAGCGCGCAGCACCGTGCCCATCAAGTAGTTGAGCTCGTAGTCGCGCACGGCGACGCGCAGGAAGAGCGTGCTGAAGGCGTAGGAGAAGGCAGATGCCAGGGCCCACACTTCGCCCTGGTACGCGTGGAGGTTGGGTTTGGTAGAGGTTGTCATTTGGCATGCTGAGAAAGCTCATTTCTGTGGTGGTAGGCGCGCGATTGAATCGCGCGCCTACCACCACCAGACAATGGCGCTCCCGCCGGGTCTGTGACCCGGCGGGAGCGCGGGTCGTGGATCCGCGCCGAGCGGGCGTCACGCTTTCAGCGTGACGCTCTTGTTCCGCCCGGTCAAGAGACCGGGCGGAACGGCGGGGCAGCCGCCCTCGTCTAACATGACCTTGCAGGGGCGACGCATACGTCTCCCCTGCTCATGGGCGGCCTACATCGTCACGACGACGCGGTAGGTGGTGGGCTGCATAGCAGCCTGCAAGCCCTCTTCCAGCTTCTCGAAAGGCAGCACCAGAGAGACGAACGGTTTGAGGTCGATCAAGCCCCAGGAGATCATGCGCACGGCTTCGAGCACGTCTTCCTTGTCCTGGCTCATCGTGCCGGTCAGCACGATCTCTTTTCCGTGGAACGGGTTGGGGTCGATGGAGATGTTCGTCCCGCGCGGGTGGATGCTGGCATAAACGTGGATGCGCCCGCCCTTGGCGGCGGCATCGATGGCCTGTTCGACGGCCTGGGCCACGCTGACGGCAGCGAAGAGCACGTCGGCACCGCGGCCGCCGGTCAGCGCCATCACCTGGTCGACGAAGGGGGCTTCGGCGGGGTTAATGACGGCGTACGCGCCGTGGGCTTTGGCGAAGGCCGCGCGCTCGGGGTTGATCTCGCTGACGATGACCCGCGCGCCGCTCTGCTTGAGCAGCTCCACGTGGAGCATCCCCATCACACCTGCGCCGATCACGACGACCGTGTCGGCCCGCTCGACGCGCGCCTTGCGCACGCTGCGCACGACACATGCCAGCGGTTCGGTTAAGCAGATCTCTTCGAAAGGCGCGGCGTTGTCGGCTTTGTAGAGTTGGTAGTCTTCGAGAAGGACGTACTCGGCCAGACCCGCCGGCCCGGGCACGTCCGTGTCGCGGAAGGACTTGCGCGAATTGTCACAGATATTGTCCATCCCGCGCCGGCACGACTCGCAGTAGCCGCAGCGCGTCAGCGTGGAGGCCATCACCCGGTCGCCGATCTTGGCATCGGTGTAGACCTGCTCGCCCAGCTTGATCAGCTCGCCAGAGACCTCGTGACCGCCGGCGAGCGGGTAGAAGTGCTCTTCGCCCGAGTACATGCGCTGCTCCCAGGTACACAGCGCGCACGCCTTGACCTTGACCAGCGCCTGGCGGGGGCCGGGCTCGGGAATGGGCACCTCGTCGAAGCGAATCTGTCCGGGGGCGGTGAAAACGGCTCGTTTATAGGTGTCGGTCATGGTGCCCCTCTCTTATTTGAGATACTCCAGCGCTGCGTCGACCGTGGCGTCGTCGTGGATGATGGCCGCGATGGCCGCCGTCATCTTGTCCGGGTCGTTGTAGGACCAGATGTTTCGGCCGACGGCGACGCCGCTGGCGCCGGCGTGGATCGACTCGTGGATGCTGCCCAGCAGGTCCCGCGGGTCCTGCGACTTGCTGCCGCCGAGGACGACGATGGGCACGTAAATCTGCTCGGTGATGTTGCGGAAGCTCTCGGGATCGCCCGAGTAGGTCGTCTTGATGAAGTCGACGCCCAGTTCAGCACCGATGCGGCAGGCGTTGCCGATGTTCTGCGGGGTCCACCACTCGGCCGGGTTCTCGAAGCCGGCGGGGAGCATCTCGGCCATGACGGGCACGTTCCACTCGGCGCACTGGGAGACCAGGTCGGAGAGGTAGGGCAGCATATCGGCCTCGAAGATGGAGCCGGGCATACCCATGCAGCAGACTGCGTCGGCGCCGATGCGCAGGGCATCGTAGACGTCGTAGACCAGTTGCGTCGGGCCGCGGTCCTTTGCCAGGAACGAGGTGCCGCCGTCGACGCGCAGCACCATGCCCAGGTCGCCCATCTCCTCGGCGAACTGGGTGCAGATGCCGTAAGTGGTGAGCATCGCATCGGCGCCGCCGGCGCGCACCTTGCGGATCACCTCGCCGGGCTTCTCCGCCCCGCCCATCAACCCGAACGTCGCGGGATGGTCCATCGCAACGATGAGGGCTTTGCCGTCTTCATGGAAGATACGGTTCCAACGGTGTGTTTTCAATCCAAGCATTATGTCTCCTTTTCTTAAAAGCTCCTAGCCTCGTCCCCGAGGGACGGGGCTAGGAGCTATTCTAGTCCTTCACAGCGTACAGGCTTAGCCGAAGAGGCCCACCCGGATCGCCTCACCCGCTTCGTTCAAGCCGGGCCAGATGGGGATGGAGCCGAGGATGCCGACGGCGATGATGACGATCATGATCAGCGTCGGCGAGACGTTCTTCTTGGCCAGGAGCCACCAGATCAGCAGCACCAGCAGCAGCGGCAGCAAGTTGGGCATGAAGCTGTTGAAGACGTCTTGCAGGTGGAACGCGGTGCCGCCGATGTTGAAGGCCAGCGCCGTGCTGAGCGAGACGAAGCTGACCACCAGCGCGCCCATGATGAAGTTGCCCAACACGCCCGCGCCGACGATGACCTTGTTCAACGTGCCGCTCTTGAGGATGTTGGTCACGGCCACGCGGCCCTGCTGGTAGCCCTGCCACCACAGGAGCCAGCCGAGGCCCCAGATCAAGATCGCCATCGAGACGATGTAGAACAGCGGTCCCAGGATATTGCCGGTGGTCGCCGTGCCGACGTTGCCGCCGGTGGCGATGCTCATGCCGATGGCGAGGGTGATGGGGATGATGATACCCTGCTGCACCGTGTCGCCGATGCCCGCCATGGGGCCCATCAGACCGGTCTTGACGGCGTTGATGGCGTCGTCGCTGATCTCTGCGCCGGAGGCGCGCTCTTCTTCCATTGCGATGACCGCACCGTGGATAATGCTGCCGACATCGGGCTGGGTGTTGAAGAAGACCAGGTGGCGCTTGAGAGCGGCACTGATGTCCTCTTTCTTGGTGTAGAGCTTCTCGATGATGGGGGTCATACTATGTGCGAAGCCCATGCCCTGCATGCGCTCCCAGTTGTAGGTGGAGTGAGAGAAGCACAGCCAGCGCACCCAGGCTTTGAACACGTCCTGCCGCGTCAGTGGCCCCTGAGCTTTGCGTGCCTTCTTGCCGGGGGCAGCGGGTCCGGCCTCGCCGATGCCCTCGGTGAAGAGGACGTGGATGTAGGCGATGCAGGCGCCAATGATCGCCAGCACCAGCAGGTTAACGTTCCCGCCTGCCAAGGAGGTGATCATAAAGCCGACGAAGAAGTAGGGCCACACGTTGCCGCGCAGCAGGAACTTGAGGTTGAGTGCAATACCCAGCGCAGCGAGCATGCCGCTGGCGGCGAAGAGGCCGTTCATCACCCAGATGGCGTTGGCGGCAATCCAGTTCAGCGCAGAGCCAACGGCCTGCGAGCCCAGGTAAGCGGCCAACATCACCGGGACGGCGTAGATCAGGAAGAGGAAGGGCTGGGAGTAGATGTAGTTACTGCGCGCCACCCCTTTGATGTTCCCCTCCTCGGCGTACCGGTCGGCCCAGTGGGGGATGATCGAGCAGACGGACATACGCAGCGACCAGGTCAGGCCGCCGAGCAGCCCCAGGGGCGCGGCGACGGCCAGTGCAGCGTCGATGTCCAGCCCGCCGCCGAGCACCAACGCAGTGCCCAGGTAGCCCGCCAGACCGGGGTCGCCCGGCAGCGAACCGCCGGCCGAAATCCAGCCCAAGTAGAGGACGTTGATGTTCGCGCCGATGGCGACGCCCTCGCCGACCCGCCCCATCACCAGGCCAACCAGCGTGCCGGCGATCAGGGGACGGTACAGCACCGTGAAGCCCAGGTTGGCAAACCAGGGCGACATCGCGAAGTAGTAGAAGACGCCGACGATGAGGGCCTGGAACAGGCTCAGCGTCGTGTCTTCTTCTTGAGCGACCGGTGCCGCTTTGACGATGGCCACGCTGGCGAGCATCAATACGATGCTCAGGACCATCGCCGTGCTGACTTGCTTACGATTAACCTTCATAGCTGTTTCTCCTTTATGCAAAATTATTCGGAAATATAATCGAGCGCGCCGGAAACGCCGCGCGGCATTGCCTACACCTTTCCAGCCAGATCGGAAAACGCCTTTGACTTCTCGCCAGGCACGGTCAGCAGGGTAATCTCCACTCCTTTCGCCATCAGGTCTGTGAGGATATCGATCTCTTCGCGTGATGCGGAGATGTTCTTGAAAATATTTTTGCGCCCCGGTGCGTTGCCGATGCCGCCAATATTGAGCGCATTGTAGTGCAGGCCGCCGTCGTAGAGGCGACGCGCGGTCTGCGGCGTCTTCATCAACACCATCGTCGTGCTGCGCGACGGCGTGTTCGACAACACCTGCAGCGCGTCATCGACCGTATACACGTCTACCGTCAGACCTGGGGGGGCGGCCAGCCCCAAAACCTCCTGCATAAATGGATCGGCCCCCACCACGTCATCCACGATGACGATCCTAGTAAAAGGACGGTGCTTGCACCACACTGTGATGACCTGCCCGTGGATCAAACGATCGTCTATCCGTACCAAACCGAACTCTTCTATGATATCACCTCCTTGTATGAACGCCGAGGGGCCTCGAAGGACAGGCTACCGTCCAAGCAGCGGGCCTAAGTTGCGCACAGACTCTTTGCCTGCGGTGGCGATCGAGGCCGCCAACTCGGACGCCGTGGCGTCATCGCGCGACATCAGCAGTTCTAACACCATCGGGAGATTGACGCCGGTGACGCACTCTACGGTCTCTTTGAGCACCTGCCGGGCCGCCACGTTGTACGGCGTCCCGCCGAATAAGTCGATCAATATCAGGGTCTCCTGGCCTTCGATGTGCGCCAGCACGCCATCCAACTTCTCGCCGAAACTCTCGGGGCTGTCTTCCGGCAACAGCGAAACGGCGTAGACGCCTTCCGCCGGCCCGGCAATCATCTCCGCGGCCCGCACCAGCGCAGCCCCCACGTCTGCGTGTGACACCAAAACGATGTTGACCATAAGTATAACACCTTTCAGACGATCAAGATGCTCTTTCTCGAATGGAACGACCTCACCCGGCGGAGAGATGTTCCAGGCGAATGCTCAACCGATACCACTCCCCGCAGTAGCTCGCGCGCGCGAACTCCACGATCTCTCCGCTATCCAGGAACGTCGTGCGTTCGGAGCGCAGCACCGGAGCCGGATACGAAAGGTTCAGCAGCTCCAACTCGCGCTGGTTCGCCAGGGCCGCGTAGACCTGCTCCTCGGCGTGTGCGATGCGCAGGCCGTATTCCTGACGCAGTATGTTGAAGAGCGATTGGTCCGCCAGATTGTGGTGCAGCACCTGAGGGCAAAAGCGGTGGTTGAGGAACACGGTGTGCAGCGCCAGCGGCGCGTTGTTGACCTGGCGCAGGCGCTCCAACTCGATCACCTCGTCGGAGGGCTCCAGTTGCATCGCTGCGACCAAATCCGGGCCAGGGTTCGAAATCACAGCCGCGTCCAGCAGGACGCTCGACACGCCCATGCCCCGGCGTTGCACGTCGTTGGTAAAACCGGTCAGAGATACGTCGATGACCACCTTGGAATGGGGAAGCGAGACAAAGGTGGCCCGCCCGGGCACCGTGCGAATCAACCCCTCGTGGTCCAACTCGCGCAGCGCCTCGCGCACCGTCGTCCGGCTGACGCCATAGGCATCGCACAACTGGCGTTCGGAGGGCAAGGAAACACCTGGAGAAAGCTCGCCACTGGCAATTTGTCCCTCCAACACCGCTTTCAGTTGTAAGTAGAGGGGAGTGGGATTGCTCCGGTCGAGATGGTCCATGCGCTCATCTCTCCTTGAATCTTATCGCCGATGCGCCTTGCTGCCAACTGGTTATGACCAGTCCCTACCGCCTTTAGTATAGCCAAGAATTTTCGCGTGTCAAGTATCAATTTTCCCTTGCCTAGCCTCCCTTCCCATGGTACACTAGCAAAGACATCACTTCAGGAGGAAAACCGCATGGATAAAAAAGGCCG
>JAFGOJ010000152.1 GCA_016926575.1 Anaerolineae bacterium
GGTTTGGGCGGGCTACGCCCGCCCAAACCCCCACATCTGCCCCCCTTCCACGCGAAATCCCAGAGACCCACGCCAGTATATACCCGCCCAACCCAGCGGATAAACGAGCTATTCCCCCACCCATCGGATCTCCTGTCCCACCACCGGATGTCAGCTCTAGCGTGCCCCCTTACGTGAATAACGAGGCCGCGTTTTTCTCTGCCATCAGCGCGGACATCTCGGCGTCGGTAGGACGCGCTTCGAAGCGCGTCGCGGCATCGAGAACGCACGGCAGCAAGTGAATGTCGGCAATCGTGTTGAGGAAGACTCGCAGGTCGCCCAACACCCAATGTACCGTCTTATCTATGGCGTCCTGATCCTCGAACGGCTGGTACCACGTCGACCGGTTGCGCGTCGCCTCCTCCGTCCAGCGCCGGCGGCAGAGGCTCTTGATGGTCTGGACGGCAATGTTGCGCTCCTCGCACATCGTCACCAGGGCCTCGAAGTCGGCGGCATAGGCCGGATTCTGCATCAGTACGTAGTTGTAGGGCAACAAGACTGCGTCGAAGTCAAAGCGCTCGATGCTCTTGATGTGCATCCTCGGCACCACCAGTTCGTGGCCCGTCACGCCCAGGAACCGCACCAGCCCTTGATCGCGCGCATCGATGAAGGCCTCCAACGCCCCGCCCGGCCCCATCGCCGTCTGCCAGTCGTCCTCGTCGATGAGCAGGTGCATCTGCCAGAGATCGATGTGATCCGTGCGCAGCAGTTCAAGCGACATCTCCAATTCAGACCAGGCCCCCTCGTAGGTGCGCTCCTCGGTCTTCGTTGCCAGGAAGAACTTGTCACGGTGATCGACCATCCAGGGCCCCATCAACTGCTCGGCCTTGCCGTAGGAATGAGCCGTGTCGATGTGATTGACGCCGTATTCGAGCAACACCTCCAGCACCCGGTCAGCTTCGGCCTGGGTGACGTTCCACAAGGCTGCCGCGCCGAACAACGTCCGTGTGCTATAGTGTCCTGTGCGTCCAAACAGCTTCTTCTCCAACATACCATCCTCCCTTTCTAATCTCAACAGAACGTCCAGACTTCCGCTATACACGCCGCCGCAGGCAACGCGTCCAGATCCCCGGCAAGCCTTATTCGTGAGGCAACACGGAGAAGAGCGCTCTCAAACCGCGGGCAGGGTAAACCAGAACGTGCTGCCTGCTCCCTTCTGGCTGTCCACGCCGACCTGGCCGCCCAGCCGCTCCACAATGCGCCGCACGATGGAGAGGCCAAGCCCATGCCCTTTGGCACGCACGCGGTCCAGGCGCGTGAAGGGCACGAACAGCAGGGCTTGCTCATCTGGGGAGAGACCGGGGCCGTTGTCGCGCACCCAGAAACGTACCGTGCCCGCACCCACGTCGCTGCCGAGTTCGATGTGAGGAGGGTCGCCGCCATACTTGATGGCATTGCTCAGGTAATTGACCCACGCTTCCTCCACCCACGCGGCGTGGCCCAGTGCTGCCGCCCACCCCTTCGGCAGGACGATCCTGGCGTGACGCTGCTCGAGCAGATGCGTCACGCGCCCCATCGCACCGGCCACAATCGATTTCATGTCCAGGGTATCGAGCCGCACGTCTTCTTTGCGAACGGTGGCCAACAACAGCAATTCGTCGATGATATTGGTCATCTTGTGCATACTGCGGTTGACGTGCTCGAGGGCCAGGTGTTGCGATTCGGCGCTTAGCGTTTCGTCGCTGAACAGCAGCAATTCGGAATAGCCCATCGCGAGCGACAGCGGCCCCTTCAAGTCGTGGGCCACGGTATGGGCGAAGGCATCGAGCTCTTCGTTGCGCGCCGCCAATTCGTCGGCATACCGGTGCAGCGCCTCTTCCGCCCCCCGACGCTCCGTGGTATCGGTGATGAGCGCCATCACGATCCTGTTTGCGCCCGTCTCGACGTAGCTGAGACTAACCTCGACCGGGAACGTGCTCCCGTCGCAACGCCGAGCCGACAAGTCGAGGCCAATGCCCATCGGACGAGCACGCGGCGATTGGAAATATGCGGCGCACAGGTCGTCGTGCCGGTCTCGAGCTGCCGCGGGAACAAGTGTGTGCAACTGCTGCCCGACCAGGTCCTCCCGGCAGCATCCAAACATCTGCTCGACCATCGCATTGACCATCACGATCCGCCCGGCCTCGTCGACCAGGACAATACCTTGAGCGGCCAGTTCCATCAGCGCACGGATCGTCTCCTCGCTGTGGCGCAGTTCCTCCAGCGCCTGCTTCCGCAGCGTGATGTCCCGCTGAATCCCAAAATGTCCGGTGATACGGCCCGCATCATCGTAGAGGCAGATGTAATCCCCTTCGATCCAAATCTGCGCCCCATCCCAGCGTCGTTCCCGAGTCTCGATGTGCAAGCGGCCCTGGTCGAAGAGCCGGCGCCACATCTCGCGCCCGTGTGCTATATCGTGAGCGAAGAAGTCGTGTGGCGTCAGGCCGATGAACTCGTCCCGCGTCGCACCGTACTGCGCCAGCATCGCGTCGTTGACCTGCGTGATGCACTGGTGGGCAAAGGCATCATCGAGCAATGCTTCCTTGTCTGCCGCATCGTTCCACGCGATAGGCACGTCCAGCATCATGAAAAAGATGCCATCGAGTGCCTGCGCGAACATCAGAGAAAACTCTTGTTGCGTCACGTGCTGCACATTTCACCCCTTTCGTATTCGCCTCACGGCCCCGGACAGGCATTTATATTGTAGCCCATTTTTTGTCAAAAGGGAAAATCCGTGCTACACTGGTACACAAGATAATGTAGATCACGCTTTCAGCGTGACGCCCGCTCGGCGCGGGTCACGGACCCAGCGGGAGCACATTGTCGGTGGCAGGCGCGCGATTGAATCGCGCGCCTACCACCACAGGAACGAGCTCTATTTTCGGAATAGCAGGAGAGAATGATGCCAACTTTACTTCTAAAAAACGCCGATTTACTGGTAACCATGGACGACAGCGATCGGCGCATCGAGGGAGGCGGGCTGTTCGCCCGCGACGGCGTCATCGAGCAGGTGGGGCCCAGCGCCGACCTGCCCGCCACCGCCGACCGCGTCATCGACGCGCGGGGAATGGTCGTGCTGCCCGGTCTGATCAACACGCACCACCACCTCTACCAGACCCTGACCCGCGCCGTGCCGGCAGCCCAGGATGCCACACTGTTTCAGTGGCTGAAGACGCTCTACCCGATCTGGGCCGGGCTGACGCCGGAGGCCATCTATACCAGCGCTCTGGTGGGGCTGGCAGAGCTGATGCTCTCCGGTTGCACCACGGCCTCCGACCACCTCTACATCTACCCCAACGGCTGCCGCATCGACGACGAGATCCAGGCCGCACGCGAGATCGGCATCCGCTTCCACGCCAGCCGCGGTTCGATGAGCCTGGGCGAGAGCAAGGGCGGCCTGCCCCCCGATCGCGTGGTCGAGGACGAGAACTTCATCCTTCAGGACACCCAGCGGGCCATCGAAACGTACCACGACCCCGCGCCCTACGCCATGACGCGCATCGTCGTCGCGCCGTGCTCCCCGTTCTCCGTCACGCCGGACCTGATGCGGGAGTCGGCCACACTGGCGCGCGCCTACGGCGTGCACCTGCACACGCACCTGGCGGAGACGAAGGACGAGGAGGCGTTCTGCCTGCGCAAGTTCGGCCGCCGGCCGGTGGGATACGCCGAAGAGCTGGGCTGGGTGGGCGGCGACGTGTGGTACGCGCACGGGGTGCACATCGACGCGGCGGAGGTGACGCTGCTGGCGCAGACCGGCACCGGCGTGTGCCACTGCCCCAGCTCGAACATGCGGCTCGCCTCGGGCATTGCGCCGGTGCGGGCCTACCTCGACCACGACGTGCGCGTGGGGCTGGGGGTAGACGGTTCGGCCAGCAACGATTCCTCCCACCTGCTGGCCGAGGCACGGCAGGCTCTCTTGCTCCAACGCGTCTCCGGCAACCCGGCCGGACTCTCGGCGCGCGAGGCGCTGTGGCTGGCGACGCGCGGCGGCGCGCGCGTGCTCGGCCGCGACGACGTGGGCCTGCTCGCCCCGGGCAAGGCTGCCGACGTGATCGGATTGCACCTGAACCGGCTCGATTACGCCGGCGCGCTCCACGACCCGCTGGCCGCGCTGGTCTTCTGCACCCCACAGCAGGTCGACCTGTCGATCATCAACGGGAGAGTTGTTGTAGAAGAAGGGCACTTGCTCACCATCAACCTGGAAGCGGTGGTCGAACGGCACAATCGAATTTCGCGAGCGTTGGTGGGGTAAAAGGAACAAGGGAACAGAGGGCAAATTGACAAAGCCCCGTTCTTGACTATACTGATTAGGTCTCCCGCTCCTTATCCCTGAAGAAGCGTGGAACATATCGCGCCACAATTTACTTTAGGAGGAGAAAATGCGTAAGTTTATCCCGTTGTTAGTGTTACTGTTAGTGGCTATGGCGCTGCCAGCCTGTGGCCCGGCCGAACCGGAGGACTGCCTGGGCACTGCCGAGGACGCCATCATCGACCTGGAGTGCCGCGAGATCACCGTCGCCATGGAGAACGCCTACCTGCCCTTCAACTACATCGAAATCGAGACCGGTGAGCCCGGCGGGTGGGACTACGATGCCATCGATGAGATCTGCACCCGGCTGCACTGCACCCCCGTCTACCAGGAAGCCGCCTGGGAGGGTATGATCCAGGCCGTGGCCGATGGGCAGTTCGACATGGCCGCCGATGGGATCACCATCACCGATGATCGCGCTGAAATCGTCGACTTCTCGATTGGCTACATCAACATCGAGCAGCGCCTGCTGGTGCGTCTGGGCGAAGACCGCTTCACCAGCATCGAGGACTTCGTCAGCAACCCGGACCTCGTCATGGGCACGCAGACCGGCACAACCAACTACGAAACCGCCATCCAGTACCTACCAGAAGAGCAGATTCAGGCCTTCGAGCAGTTCCCGTTCGCCGTGCAGGCCCTCATCGCCGGTGACGTCGACGCGGTCATCATCGACGAGGTAGCCGGGCAAGGCTACCTGGGCGAGAACGCCGACCAGCTCGAACTGGTCGGCCCGTCGATCTCCAGCGACCAGCTCGGTTTCATCTTCCCCAAGGGGAGTGACCTGGTCGAACCCTTCAACGCCGCCATCCGCTCGATGATGGAAGACGGCACGCTGATGGCCCTCAACACCCAGTACTTTGGCCCTAACTTCACCCTGACCTACGACGACATCGGCGAAGGCGCTTACGGCGAAGAGTAACACTTTTCCGCTCGTCAAATGATCCCCTCGAACCGGTGTGCGGAACTGCTTGCTCTGCACACCGGTTCTCTAAATTATGGCAACAGCTCACGTTACCTTCCTGAAAGCTTCTGCCGCTTCCGGGAAGACTGGGCCATTGCACGGCATGGAAGGAAGTGACTTATGGCCGATAAGGTGCCCTTACCCCAAACCGGGGACCCTGCGCTGTCATTGACGCTGGAGGGTATTTCCCTCAAACCAGAGAAAGATCAATTGGGGAAACGGTTGAGCGAATTTCCCTGGTGGTTCGTCGCTATTATCCTGATCGCCGTGGGAACAGCCTACATTATCGTCAGCAACACCAACTACCGCGAGGCATTCATCTTCATCACTGCCGGCCTGAGCATCACGATCATCACCTCGCTGATCGCCTACGTGTTCGCCCTGATGCTGGGGCTGCTGACCGGGTTGGGCCGCATCTCGCGCAACGTGGTGCTCAACAACCTGGCGACGCTCTACGTCGAGTTGATACGCGGCATCCCTATGCTGGTGCTGATCTTCTTCATCGCCCTGGTCGGCGTGCCGGTGGTGGTAGATAGCATCAACGCCATAGGACGCTGGTTCGAACAAGCGGGCATCCCATTGGTGGGAACCCTCCTGACCAGTGTCAACAACCAGGCCGTGTCGATGAACGTGCGCGCCATTGTCGCCCTGTCGGTCACCTACGGCGCGTTCCTGGCCGAGATCTTCCGCGCCGGCATCCAATCGATTGGGCGCGGGCAGATGGAGGCAGCCCGCTCGCTCGGGATGAGCTACGGGCAGGCGATGCGCTGCATCATCCTGCCCCAGGCGATCCGCAACGTCCTCCCCGCCCTGGGCAACGACTTCGTGGCGATGGTCAAGGACTCGTCGCTGGTCTCCCTCCTGGCCGTGCGCGACATCAGCCAGGTGGCCCGCCTGTACGCAGGGCGCTCGTTCCGCTTCCGCGAGGCGTATATCACCCTCTCCGTGATGTACCTGACGATGACGGTGAGTCTCTCGCTCCTGGTGCGCGTTCTGGAAAGACGGTTGCGCCATGACCGATAGGGAGAAGGATGAAAAAATGAGAAACGACCAATGCACTGGGGAAGAGAGGGACAACATCATCGTCGTCAAGAACCTGCACAAACACTTCGGCGAGGTGAAAGCCCTCAACGGCGTCAACCTGACCGTCGAGCGGTGCAAGGTAGTGACGATCATCGGCCCCAGCGGTTCCGGCAAATCGACCCTGCTGCGCTGTATCAACTACCTGGAAACGCCCACCTATGGTGAGGTGTGGATCGACGGCGAGTTGCTGACGCGGACCCAGAAGCAACTCAACGCCGTCCGCACGGAAATTGGCATGGTGTTCCAGCTCTTCAACCTCTTCCCCCACCTGACCGTCCTGGAAAACGTCACCCTGGCCCAGCGCATCGTGCGCAAACGCCCGCTTGAAGAGGCCCGCTCCACCGCCATGGAACAACTGCAGCGTGTCGGCATCCCCGAGAAGGCCGGGGCCTTCCCCGCCCAGCTCTCGGGCGGCCAGCAGCAGCGCGTCGCCATCGCCCGCGCCCTGGCGATGAACCCCAAGATCATGCTGTTCGACGAGCCCACCAGCGCCCTCGATCCCGAAATGATCAAGGAAGTGCTGGACGTGATGCTCGACCTGGCCAAAGAGGGCATGACCATGGTCGTGGTGACGCACGAAATGGGCTTCGCCCGCGCCGCCGCCGACGAGATCATCTTCATGGACGATGGGCTGATCGTCGAGCAGACGACGCCTTACGATTTGTTCAATAACCCCCAGCAGGAACGAACGAAGTTGTTTTTGTCGCAGATTTTGCACAAGTAACTGGAAGCAAGATGCAAGATGCAGGAGGAGATATGGAGTTAGCCCGATTTTTGCCGATTGCGCGCGGAGATCGACCCGCCGATTTGGTGCTGTGCAACGGGCGGACGATCAACGTCTACACCGGTGAGATTCTCGAAGGCGACATCGCCATCGCCGATGACGTGATCGTCGGCGTGGGGTGCGACTACGAGGCCCAGGCCTCGCTCGATCTGGGCGGGCGCTACGTCTGCCCCGGTTTGATCGATGCGCACGTCCACATCGAGTCGTCGATGGTCACCCCTCCCCAGTTCGCCCAGGCCGTGGTGCCCCACGGCACGACGACAGTGGTCTCTGACCCGCACGAGATCGCCAACGTGGTCGGGTCGGACGGCGTGCGCTATATGCTGGAGATCTCCGCCGGCCTGCCGCTCACCGTCGCGGTCAACCTGCCCTCCTGCGTCCCCGCCACCGATATGGGCACCGCCGGCGCCGAGCTCTCCGCCGCCGACCTGCACGCGCTGTCGGGCCTGCCCCGCGTCCTGGGCCTGGCCGAGTTCATGAACCTGCCCGGCCTGGTGTTGGGATTCAAAGACGTGGTAGCCAAGGTCGAGGCGTTCAAGGATAAGGTCATCGACGGCCACGCGCCCGATTTCGGCGGCAAATGGCTCCAGGCCTACATCGGCGCCGGCCCCGGTTCCGACCACGAGTGCGACGACGAGCAGGAGATGCTGGAGAAGCTGCGCCTGGGTATGGTGGTCTTCCTGCGCGAATCGACCGCCGCGAGGAACCTGCGCGACCTGCTCCCCGCCGTCACCCCACAGAACAGCCGCCGCTGCGCTTTCTGCACCGACGACCGCCACCCCGCCGACCTGCTGGACGACGGCCACATCGACCACCTGATCCGCCTGGCCGTGGCAGAAGGACTCGACCCCATCACCGCCATCCAGATGGCGACGCTCAACGCCGCCGAGTGGTTCCGCCTGCGCGACCGCGGCGCGATCGCCCCCGGCAAGCGCGCCGACCTGGTGGTCTTCTCCGATCTGCAGGACTTCCAGGCCGAGATGGTCTTCGCCGGCGGCAAACTGGTCGCGCGGGACGGCGCACCCTGCAGCGACTGGCCCACCCCCATCACCGACGAATCGGCCGTGCGCCATACGGTTCACGTAGACTGGACGGCTCTCAGCTTCGCCATCCCCGCCCCCGACCCTGCGGCCACCGACGTCGGCGTGCGCATCGTCGGCATCGTGCCCGACCAGGTGGTCACCGAGCACCTGACCGGACGCGTCCCGGTGGAACACGGCGCAGCCGTGGCCGACGTCGCACAGGACGTCCTCAAGCTCGCCGTCATCGAGCGCCACCGCGGCACGGGCAACGTGGGCCTGGGTTTCGTGCGCGGGCTGGGTCTGCAGCACGGTGCGCTGGCCGGCAGCGTGGGCCACGATGCCCACAACCTGATCGTCGCCGGCTGCGACGACGTCTCTATGATGACCGCCGCCCGCGCCGTGGGCGACCTGGGCGGTGGGTTGGTCGCCGCGGTCGGCGAGGAGGTACTCGCTGCACTCCCCCTGCCTATCGCCGGACTCATGTCCGACCAGCCGGTGGCCGTCGTGCGCCAGCAGATGGACCGGCTGATCGAAGCGGCCCGCTCGATGGGCTCCACCCTGCACGATCCCTTCATGACGCTGGGCTTCCTCTCCCTGGAGGTCATCCCCAGCCTGAAGCTGACCGACCAGGGGCTGGTGGACGTGGAGGCATTCGATTTTGTACCGCTATTTGTGTAGGAATTGCGAATTAGGAATTAGGAATTGCGTAGGCAAGCCAACCTCTACTTCGCAATTCCTAATTCGCAATTCCTACTTCGCAGGAGAACGAGTCGCAGAATGATACACAGAGATGAGTTAGTCGCTTACTTGAACGAGTATTTGGAAATTGAAAAGTTCGACGACACGTCGCAGAACGGGTTGCAGGTGGAGGGGCCGCAGGAGGTCACCCGGCTGGCGTTCGCCGTCGACGCGTGCCAGGCCAGCTTCGAGGCGGCTGTCGCCGCCGGCGCGCAGCTCTTGATCGTCCATCACGGCCTGTTCTGGAGCACATCGCTGTGCCTGGTAGGGCCGCACTTCCGGCGGGTCAAGACGCTCATCGAAGGGCGCTGCGGGCTGTACGGCGCGCACCTGCCCATCGACGCGCACCCCGACATCGGCAACAACGCCGAGCTGGCGCGCCTGTTGCGCCTCGAAGACCGCATCCCCTTCGGCGCGTACCACGGCAGCCAGATCGGATTCGCCGGGACGCTGAACCCGCCGCTGGACATGCCCGCGCTGATCGGCCGGCTGATCGAAGCGCTGGGCACCCCACCGATCCGCGTCCTGGCCCACGGGCCGGAGCAAGCCCACCGCGTCGGCTGCATCTCCGGCGGCGCCGCAATGATGACCAACCAGGTCGATGCGGCCGGGCTGGATACCTACGTCACCGGCGAAACCGACCATACATCCTTCCACGAGGCCGCCGAACGCGGGGTCAATGTCCTCTTCTTCGGCCACTACGCCACCGAAACTCTGGGCGTGAAGGCATTGGAACGCCACCTGAAAGCCCGCTTCGGCCTGGAGACGGCCTTCCTCGACGTGCCCACCGGCATGTAAAGCACGTCCCCTTACGGTTCTTTACAAAACCTGCTAAAAAAACCAGCAACCACGAAGAGCACAAAGGACACAAAGAAAAAGGTAAGGAGGTGGTGCGAATCGGATCACTGTAACCCAATCCCCCAACGAGTCGAAATAACTTTCAAC
>JAFGOJ010000016.1 GCA_016926575.1 Anaerolineae bacterium
GCCCAGGAGCTGTAGAAGTTGACTTCTCGGAGGGCACAGGTAAAATAGGACGAACGCGAAAAAGGGGAACAGAGCAATAGGCCTCCACTACGTTAGTAAGGAGAGCAACCCGGTGAAATGTGGACAGTGTGGCTTCGAAAATCCAACCGGATTCACATTCTGCGGACGCTGCGGCGCTTCTCTCGACGCAGACTGCCCCCACTGCGGCTTCAAGAACCCTCCCGGTTTCCTCTTTTGCGGACAGTGCGGCGCTTCGCTCGAGGCAAAGCTTGACCGCCTCAGTGAAACGGACCTGGAGCACCTGCAAGCCTATCTGCCGCCGTCTCTGATGAAATCGCTTCAATTCGATCCCTTCTCACCTCCCCCCACCCTGTTGAGCCAGTGCCTCGCGCACTTCTCTGTGCTGTTACAAACGACCTACACGCACCTTCCTATCTACTTGATCGAATGGATCCTGCGCGACCCCACACCGGGCCAAGTCGGTGGGCAGTTCTTCGATGGCACGCTGCTATTTGCCGACATCAGCGGCTTCACAGCGATGTCCGAGCGCCTCAGCCGCGTCGGGCGCGAAGGGGCCGAAGAGATCAACCTTATCGTCAACCGCTACTTCAGCACCATGCTCTCAATCTTGCGCGAGCACCACGGGCAGATGATTGCATTCGGCGGCGACGCCTTGCTAGGGCTGTTCATCGAACCCGATAGCGCTGCGCGCGCCGTGCAGGCAGCCTGGCGCATGCAGACGGCGATGGGGGCGTTTACCCAGACCGCGACGTCACAGGGCATCTTTTCGGTGCAGATGAAAGTGGGGGTCCATCGCGGGCGTTTTTTCGCCGCCCACTTGGGCACAACTCAAGGAATGGAGTACGCTCTGTTCGGGCGAGACGTCAACGCCACTGCCGCTACAGAGTCTGCTGCCAACGGCGGACAAATCCTGCTTGACGCACCAACACTGGCAGCGATCTCGGTGCCCTGCCGGACCACGGCGGTGCCGGGGACGAATTATCTCACCGTTGAGGAGATCGAACCGGCAGCAATGTTGCCCTATTTCGAGTTGCCAGCCGTCCCCGCCCTTGCCGATCCAACCATGAAGAACCTGCGCCGGGCGGTCGAGCTCCTCGACGCGTTTACACCCTACCTGCCCACAGGTCTCCTCACCCGTCTGGTCAGCGACCCCCAGGCGCTCGGCGTGCAGGGCGAACACCGCCTGGTGGCAGCTCTCTTCGCCAACGTGGTGGGGCTAGGCGAGATCGCCGACCGGTTGGGGCCGGGACGGGAAGATGAGATCGTCACCGGGCTGAACCGCTACTTTGTTACCGTGAGCCAGGCGATCCACCATTTCGGTGGGGTGGTCAATTCTATCGATCTGAATACCAGAGGCGACAAGATCTTTGCCGCCTTCGGCGCGCCCATGGCCCACGAGGACGACCCGGAACGCGCGGTACGGGCGGCTATGGCAATGCAGGATGCAATGGCCGAGATGTGCTGTGCTCTGCCGGAGGAGGTCGGCCTGCCCGATCTCTGCCTGGAGCAAAAGATCGGCGTCAGCGTCGGGTACGTCTTCGCCGGTTACGTGGGCACGAACTGGCGGCACGATTACACGGTGATGGGCGACGACGTCAACCTCGCGGCGCGACTGATGTCGAAAGCCGACCCCGGCAACGTCATCGTCAGCGGCGACGTCCGCCGCAAGGTGCAGGCGATCTTCGAGCTCGTCCCTCGCGGCAAGGTGCCACTCAAGGGTAAGAGCCAACCCGTACCGCTCTTCAGCCTCTCCGGCCTCCGTGAAGTGCCGGAACCCGTTCGTGGGCTGAAAGGAATGTTTTCGGAACTGGTGGGGCGGCAGGCAGAATGGACCGAGATTCAGACCGCCTTGGAACAACTGCTCTCCGGGCGTGGGCAGATCGTCTCTGTGATTGGTGAGGCAGGGCTGGGCAAGTCCCGCATCGTTGCCGACGCCCGCCGGGCTCACCCGTCGCTGCGCTGGGTCGAGGGGCGCTGCCTCTCCTACACCGAGGCATCCAGCTATTGGGCGTTTCACGAAATCGTGCGGCGCATCGTGGGCATCCGCCCCGGTGACAGTGAACGAGAGGCATGGGCCAAGTTGCGCAACGCCTTGGGTCGCTTGCTGCCCAGAGAATCAATGGACACTCACCTGCCGTATCTGGGCAGCTTTTTGGGCCTATCGGTAGTGGAAGAAGAGCTCTATGAACGGGTCTGCTACCTCAGCGCCGAGGCGTTGCAGCGACGCATCTTCGTCGCCCTCGCCGCACTGCTCGAAGCCCATGCCCACGCCGAACCGACCCCGCTGGTGTTGCTGCTGGAAGATATCCACTGGCTCGACCGGGCCTCGATTGCGCTGCTGGCGCACGTAATGCCCCTGGTCAACCGGGTGCCCTTGATGTTTCTGCTGGCCTACCGGCCTGAACGCACCAAGGAATTCTGGCAGATCCAGGAAAGAGCACGCCGCGAGTTTGCCCACTGCACCACCGAAGTCATCCTTGGCCCTTTGTCGCCGGCCGACAGTTACCAGCTTCTGGTCAACCTCTCCGGCATCGTCGATTGGCCCGCGCCGATGCGCGAACGCATTCTCGACCGCGCCGAGGGCATCCCACTCTACCTCGAAGAAGTGCTGCGCGTACTGGTTGAGGATCGCATCCTAGTCAAAGAAGATGACGGTTGGCGCATTGGCGAAGAAATGGAGACCATCACCGTTCCCGACACGTTGCAAGGCGTGCTGATGGCCCGTCTGGACCGCCTGGAAGAATCGAGCCGCTGGACGGCGCAGTTGGCTTCGGTCGTGGGGCGGGCGTTCCCCTTCGATATTCTCTCTCACTTCCAACCCGAGAACCAAGATCAGTTGCTCCACCATTTGGTCTCGCTGCAACAGCTCGAGATCGTGCGCGAGACCGCCCGGATTCCCGAACTGGTGTACGCGTTCAAACAGGGGCTGATGCAAGAGGTCTGTTATCGCAGCCTGCTGACGCGCACGCGGCGCCAATATCACCGCAAAATTGCCGAATACCTTGAAACTCGACACGCTATCAGTCAACTGGAGGCAGAGAGTAGCGATGCTCTGATCGCCCATCACGCCACCGCCGGGCAGGATTGGCCACGTGCGCTGTGCTACCACCTCTCGGCCGGGCAACAAGCGCAGCAGTTGTATGCCAATCACGCAGCCATCGCGCATTTCGAAACTGCTCTCGCCAGCGCTGCCAATCTGTCATCCGATGAGACAGCTTCCCAACGCCTGGTGCTGCACGGGGCGATGGGAGAACTGCTGACAACCACTGGGCGCTACGAGCACGCCCAGGGACATCTCGAGCAGACTCTGACGCTGTCCGACGCACTGAGCGACCGGAAAGCGCAAGCCCGAGCATGTCGATGGCTAGGCCGTATGCACGAGTTGCAAGGCGCTTATACCCCGGCGCTGGAGTGGATCGAGCGAGGGCTGGGTGTGCTGGGCGAGCAGGAAACCGCTGAGACGGTGCAATTACTGATCAACGCAGCCTTGATCCATACGCGCCAAGGAGCGGGCGACCGGGCGATGGAGTGCGTTCAGGATGCGCTGCGGATCGCCCGAGACCTGGGCGATCTGACAGCGCTGGCCCGCGCAAACAATATGCGGGGCCATTTCGACCGCCTCAAGGGAGATAGCGCCAGCGCCATTGACCATTTCCAACAGGCGCACGATCTCTACCGGCGCGCTGGCGACATCCACGGTCAGGCGGTCTCGCTGAACCAGATCGCCAACGCCCATTTCGATGTGGGCCAGTGGCGGGAGGCGGATCAGCACTACCGCCAGGCGCGGGCGATCTTCGAGCAGATGGGCGATGTCTACAACCGCGCCATCGCCGACAACAACCTCGGCGGCATCGCGCTCAACCAGGGGCGTTTGGACGAGGCATTGGGATTCTACAGCGCGGCGGTGAATGCGGTGGAACAGATCGGTGAGTCGCTGTGGATCCAGGGCGTGTTCCACATGAACCTGGGCGCGACCTATGCTCGCCGCAGCGAAGCCGACGTGGCGATGCAACATCTCCGCACGGCACTCAACCTGTTCGAGCAGGCCCAATCCCGCGACTTTGTGCCCGAAACGTGGAGGCACCTGGCTTCATCACTGTTGCTGAGCGGCGAGCAAGAGCAAGCTCGGGCATACGCCGGTCAGGCGCTCGACTTAGGGCGCGAACTCTCGATGCGCGGCGAGGAAGGCAAAGTACTACGTGTGCTCGGTGAGGTCGCAATGGCCGGGCAGGATTGGGAGAAGGCGACGGCAGCCCTAGAAGAGAGTGTGACGATCCTGGGGGAAGTGCAAGACGAGTATGAACAGGCACGCAGCCGTCTGGTCCAGGCTCAGCTATTCGCCGCGCAGGGGGAGCGCGAGCATGCCTTGACGGCACTGGACGCCTGCCGGCCGGTTTTCGAGCGCCTGGAGGCACAATTGGACCTTGCGGCAGCGCGCACGTTACAGACATCGACGTTAAAAACCGGATAGATTCCCCATTTTCGTACAGATGGATGCCCTGTCGTTCCCGCCGGACTGTGGTCCGCCCTAAACATGGGGTGTTATTTTCGGAGCAACGTAGAGGAGGAAGGACGATGGAGAAGAAGTGGACCAAAACCGCAGCGGCAGTGGTCCTGGCTGGCAGCTTGATGGTCACCTGGCTCTGCCTGTTGGGTGGTTTCGCGGCGCCAGAGGTGCGGGCCGGCGCTGCCCGTGGTTGGGATATGGGGCGAGCCTCTTTCCCCTATGTGACTTCCACAGATCCAGACGCCAACGCTGTGGGTGCCCCGGCCAATACGGACGTATCGGTCACTTACGACCAGGCTATGGACCTGGGCACGGTCGATGACACCACCTTTGCCGTCTACGGCAGCTACAGCCCGCTCGCGGCGGGCAGCTACAGCTTGGTCAATTCCGACCGGCAAGTGGTCTTCAACCCGGCGCAGGGCTTCTTCCCCGGCGAGCGCGTCGACGCCATTGCCACCAGCGCAATAGAGAGTACGCTGGGTTTTCAGGGGGAATCGAGCCACCTGTGGCAGTTCTGGGTGGCCGTGAGCGGCGGCAGCGCCACCTTCGCCGACAGCGGGCAGGCGCTGGGAAACACAGAGACGGCCAGCGCGGCGCTGGGCGACATCGACGGCGACGGCGACCTGGATGCCGTCACCGCCGATCGGGGCTCCAACATGGTCTATCGTAATGATGGGGCGGGCAACTTCTCCACGATCGACGAATTGGGCAGTGGCAACACCTACGGCGTGGCCCTGGGCGACCTGGACGGCGATGGGGACCTCGACCTTTTCGGCGCCAACTCGTCGAGCAACCACGAGGTCTGGTTCAACGACGGGGCAGGGAATTTCGACACGCCTTTTTCGTACGTGAACACGGCAAGTGCCTATGCGGTCGAGTTGGGCGACCTGGATGGCGACGGTGACCTA
>JAFGOJ010000153.1 GCA_016926575.1 Anaerolineae bacterium
CGGTTACCATGACTTTGCAGGGGCTCCGCCCCTGCACCCCGCCGGGGGAACCTGCGGTTCCCCCGGACCCCTTCCGCAAATGGGCCTAGGTTAACGTCTCAGGCGCCCCCCCTTGTTCCGCCCGGTCTCCTGACCGGGCGGAACGGCGGGTCAGGAGATCCGCACCGACAGGGGCCATTTTCGCCCATCGGTTGTGAGCGCAGCGATCATGGCCTCTGTTCAGACAATCCGATCAGCCGCTGTTGTATCTGCTCAGGAGACACCGCACCCTGCACCTCCGGCAGCACGACGTGGAACGCGCTGCCGGGGCAGGCCTCTTCGTCGTATCCGGGGCTCTCCGCCCAAATGCGGCCCCTATGCGCTTCAACGATGCCCCGCGCAATCGCCAGCCCCAGCCCCGGCCCCCCACCCTTGAACTTGGTCCGGCCCGAAGAGTGAAACGCCACCCGTCCGGTCTGATAAAACTTGGTGAAGATCAGTTCCTGTGCATCGACATCGATGCCGATTCCCGTATCGCTCACCACGACCTCGACGAACCGTTCCTGCGATTCACCGGGCATGCCCAACACGCGACCAGTGACCGTGACCGCCCCCCCGTCTGGCGTGTACTTGATCGCGTTCGTCAGCAAATTGCCGAACAGCTTGCAGAGCGCGTCGACGTCCCCTTCGACCTCCGGCAGAGTGCTCATGTCGCCCACGATCAGGGTCAGGTTGCGCTCCAACAGCGGCTGGTACAACTCGGCGTGCAGCCGCGTCATTACGTAAGGGATAGAGACGCGCTCGAAGACCAGGTCCAGCACCCGGTTGTCGATCCGCACGATATCGAGCATGCTGTTCACCACATCGTGCATCCGCTCGACGCCGCTCACGATGCCCTGCGCCTGTTGCCGGCACGCCCCGTCCTCCTGAACGTGGGAGTCCCGCAACAACATCTGGCTGAATCCCTTGATCAGAGTCAACGGAGTACGCAACTCGTGAGAGACGATCTGGATGAAATCGGATTTGTTCCGGTCCAGCATCTCCAGATGCCGGTAGGCCTTTTCCAGCTCGGCGGTCCGTTCCTGAACCTTCTCCTCCAGCGCCTCGTTGAAGTGAACGACCTCGGCGTAGAGTTGCGCGTTGCGCACCGCGATGGCGATCTGATCAGCCATAGTCTGCAGCACCTTCTGATCCTCGGGGTCGAAAGCGGCGACGCGGTCGCTCTGGATGTCCAGCACACCCAGCAAACCGCGTCGGGTCTGCAAGGGGAGCGCCAGTTCGGAGCGCGTATCGGTGTTATGCTGAATCCTGAGGTAGATCTCGTCGATCGTAACGTCGGCAGACAGGTAGGCCGTCGCCGTGCGGAACACGTGCGCGACGATGCCTTTCTCGGCGCAGGTGGGGATGGTCGCGCCCAGCGAGGCGTGGCGCGCGAAGTCCTTGCAGTTAAACGCTCGCAGAACCAGCGCACCGCTGGCATCGTCGTGCATCCAGATCCCCACCGTGCTGTAATCGAAGCGCGCCCGGATAAGTTCGACCGCCTGTTTCATCAGCACGTCGAGGTCCAAAAAGCGCGTCGCCTGGTGCCCCACCTGGTAACTCGCTTCCAACTGCATCGCGCGGCGAGAGAGCACGGCATTCGCCTGGTTCAGTTGGTCGACCAGCTCCTGCAAGCGCAGCCGCTGACTGTAAAGATCGATGAACACCCGCACTTTGCTGAGCAGAATCTCCGGCACGAACGGCTTGCTGAGGAAATCGACCGCACCGGCGCTGTACCCCTTGCGGTGATGGTATTCGTCGGAATAGATGGCGCTGACAAAGATGATCGGCAGGCTGGCGGTACTCTCATTGCCGCGCAGAAGAGTCACCAATTCGTAGCCGTCCATCTCCGGCATCTGCACGTCGACGATCGCCACGCAGAAATCGTGCTCCAGCGTCAGTGCCAGCGCGTCGAAACCGGACGTAGCTTGAAAGACCTCCACGTTCAGCTCCCTGAGCAGCTTCTCCAACGCATACAGGTTATCGGGCTTGTCATCGACGATCAAAACATTGGGCCTGTACTGAGGGTCCATCGGTCTCACCGCCTATCGGTACAACCATACACGCAGCATCGAAAACAGACGGTCCACATCGACCGGCTTGGGCAAATAATCGCTCGCTCCGGCTGCGATGCTCTTCTCCCTATCCCCCTTCATCGCCTTCGCCGTCAAGGCCAGGATCGGCAGGGTGCGAAATGCCGGATTGGCCCGGATACGCCGGATGGCCTCGTAGCCATCCATTCCCGGCATCATAATGTCCATCAGCACCAGGTCGATACCGGGCGTCGCATCCAACGCATCCAGCGCCTTCTGCCCATCGGGCGCGATGGTGACTTTGAGGCCTTTCTCGCCCAACAGCCTGGACAGGGCAAAGGCGTTGCGCATATCGTCGTCGACGATCAGGATGTGCTTTCCGGTCAGCATCGCCTCACGGTCGTGCAGGCGCTTGATGGCGCGCTGCTTGTCTTCCGGCATCTCCGCCACGACGCGATGGAGGAACAGCGCCGTCTCGTCCAACAACCGCTCCGGTGACTTGACGCCCTTGACGATCACGCTGTCAGCGTAGCGCATCAACTCCAGATTCTCCACCTCGGTCAGTTCCCGGCCGGTGTAGACGATGACCGGGCACCTGGCAATCGACTCGTCGGCATCGATCTGGCCAAGCACCTCGAACCCGCTGATGTCCGGCAGGTTCAAATCCAGGATCATACAATCGAACGGCCGGGAACGCAGCAGGTCCAGCGCATCCCTCCCACTCCCGGCCTCGGTGATGCGGACGTCGCCGCCCGCCAGCAACTGCTTCACGCTGTGGCGCAGTTGAACGTCATCTTCCAGCAAAAGCAGCGATTTGATCTTGCGGGCAATGAGGCGCTCGATCTTCTGGAACACCTCGCCCAGCCCCTCTTGGCTCACCGGCTTGGTGAGAAAGCCCATCGCCCCCATCTTGTAGGCATCCAGGTCCTCGTCGGCCACCGACATGATGTGAATCGGGATGTGGCGCGTGTCGGGCGTCTGCTTCAGCACATCCAATACATCCCAGCCGCTCATCTTGGGCAAATCCAGATCGAGGATGATCGCGTCGGGCCGGTAGGACTGGGCCATCCGGACGCCCAGCTCACCATCGTCTGCCACCAGGCACTTGAAGCCCTTTTTGTGCGCATAGTTGAGCACGACGCGGGCAAAGTTGGCATCGTCCTCGACGATGAGCAGCACCTTGCCGCCCGCAGCCAGATCGTCCCGGTCGTCCTGCAGCGCCGGCAGCGGCACGGGCACAGGAGCAGGGGAAAGCGGCACGCGCGTTTCAGGCTGCGCCTCCGCCACCTCGGCCGGCTTGGCGGGCCGGGGGCTGAACGGCAGGTAGAGCGTGAACGTGCTGCCCACGCCCCACTCGCTCTCCAGTCCGATGTATCCGCCCAGATTGGCCGCCAGCTCCCGCGAGATCGCCAGACCCAGTCCCGTGCCACCGTACCGCCGGCTGGTGCTGCCGTCAGCCTGCTGGAACGCCTCGAAGACGACGCGCTGCTGTTCATTTGTCATACCAATGCCGGTGTCCGACACGCCGATGGCGACTACCTGGCTCGCATCCAGCCCACTGCCTCCCAGATCGACGTCCGGCGCAGGGCGACACATCGTCAGGCGCACCGTGCCGCGCGAGGTGAACTTGAAAGCATTGGACAGCAGGTTCTTGAGCACCTGCTCGACGCGCGGCTGGTCGGTTTCGATGCTCTCGGGCAGGTCGTCCGCCAGTTCGACCTCGAAGCTGAGGCCCTTCGCTTCGGCCACGTGCGCGAACTGGATCTGCATCACCTCGACCAGATCACGCAGGGGCGTCGGCTGGAAGTGGAACGTCATCTTCCCCGCCTCCACCTTCGAGAGATCGAGAATCTGATTGATCAGATCCAAGAGGTCGGTGCCGCTGTTGTAGATGATCTGCGCCGACTCGACCTGTTCATCGGTGAGGTTGCCTTCTTCGTTGTGCGCCAGCATGCGCGCCAGAATCAAGAGGCTGTTCAATGGCGTGCGCAGTTCGTGGGACATATTCGCCAGGAACTCGGATTTGTACCGGCTGGCCCGCGCCAGTTCTTCGGCCTTCTGCTCCAACTCAGCCTGGGCGGCGCGCAGGGCCAGGTTCTGCCGGTCGACGACGCCCTTCTGCTCGCGCAGGGCGGTAGCGCGTTCTTCGAGCTCCGCATTCGCCGTCTCCAACTCCTCCTGCTGCGCGCGCAGGCGGGACTCCGAGGCGCGCAGGCTCGCGGCCTGGGACTCCAGCTCCTCGTTGACGGCCCGCAGCGACTCCTCGCGTATCTGGAGCTCTTCGGCCTGCTGCTGCGTGTGCTCCAACAGCTCGTCGATGCGGGCACGCGCGCGGGCAGTCTGGAAAGCGACGGCGATGCGCTCCAAGGCCTGCTCCAGAAACGTCATCTGCAGCGCGTCGAACGGCTTCAGCGCTCCCAGTTCGACCACGCCGATGACCGTGCCGTCGTACAGCAGGGGCAAGACAAGCACCGTGTGCGGCACCACGTCGCCCATCCCCAAAGCGATGGAGAAGTAATCCGCCGGGACGTGGGTGATGGCGATGGGTTGCCGCTCCAGCGCCGCCTGGCCCACCAACCCTTCGCCGATGGCGAAGCGGTTGGAGACAGTCTTGCGCTGCCGGTAGGCGTAACTCCCCATCAGATTCAACGTGTCGTCCACACGCACGAAGAAGGCCCCGATGGGCGCGTCGAGGTACTGGCACACCTGCCCGATGACGCGGGTAGCCAGCGTGGGCAGGTCCTGCTGCCCCTGCATCGCCTCTCCCAGCCGGGCCAGCCCGACGACCTGCCACACTTGCGCTTCCAACGCCGCGTTGACCGCCTCGGCCTCTGCCCGCGCCGCCTCTGCGGTACGCGTCCGTTCGGCCACCTGATCCTCCAGGGATGCCTGGATCGCTTGCAGGTCCCGGTTGCTATCGGCCAGGGCCTGCTCGTTGCGGCGCACCCGTGCCAGCGCCGCGTTCAGGCTCGAAAGCGCCAGGTACAGGATGGCCGTGGTGGTGGCCACGTTCGTCGCCACGACCACCATCGCCACCCTGGCGTCGATGGGCAGGATCGCTTCGGGCAGCACGCCGGAGCGCTCGGCGAGAAAGATGCCCAACGCACTGAGGAGGCTCAGCCCGGCAAACAGCGCAGCGAAGCTCCGGCCGGAGAGGACGCCGGCGACCATCACCACGACGATGAACCCGGCCGCCTCTGGACTGCGAACGCCGCCCGAAATGGTCACGAGAACCGTAGCCGCCACCCACAACAGGAACGCAAACCCCTGCGCGACGGGTTGAACGTACCCGGCACGCAGCGTGATCAGGGCCACGCCGCACAACAGGAGCAGGCCGCCGATGGTCAACGCACCCTCCGCGACTTGATCGCCCAGGGGCAGCAATCCGAAGCTCACCGCCCAGACAAAGATACAAAACCATAGGATCGTGTTCAGAATTCTGGCAACCCGCGTCTTTTCTTCATCCCCCGCGAAGACGGGCGGCGCGAGGATACGCTTCACCCAGTCGATCATAGCGCCCTCCGGTTCTCGGTCTTCTCTTCCAGCTCGGCGTTGAGCGTCTGAAGCTCTTCGTTGGCCGCCCGCAACTCCTCCTCGCGCGCTTGCAGTTCCTCGGCTTGCTGCTGGGTTTCGGCCAGCAGCGCGTCGACGCGCGCGCGCGTCAAGGTGGTGTTGAACGCGATGGCGATGCTCTCCATCACGCTCGCCACGAAGGCTTCCTGGGCCGGGGTGAACCCCGTCAGCGATCCCAGCTCCACCACGCCGGTCACCTTGTTACGATAGGAGAAGGGCGAAACCAGGATGTGGTTGGGTACAATCTCTCCCAGCCCAGAGACGAGGGTGAGACGGCCCGGCGGGACGTCGCGGATGAGCATCGCCCGCCCTTCTGCGGCAGCCTGGCCGACCGCGCCCTGGCCCACCTGAAACCATTCGGGCGCGCCGGCGTGCGCGTAACGGCCCACCGGATACAGCTCGTTCCCCTCCCGCACGAACAACGTGCCGATGGTGGCGTCGACGTAGTGACACACCTGCCGGATGACGGCGTCGGCCAGCGTGGGGATGTCCTGCTCGCCGCGCATCGCGTCGCTCAACGCCGCTTGCCCGGCAACCTGCCACATCTGGACCTCCAGCGCCTGGCGGGCCGTCTCGGCCTCTGCGCGGGCGGCCTCGGCGCTGCACGTGCGCTCGGCAACCCGCGACTCCAACAACGCCCGCGCAGCCTCCAGCTCGTAGTTGCTCTCGACGAGACGCTGCTCGTTCTGCCGGGCGCGACGCAGGTTGTGGTTGAGGCTGTTGATCGTGATGTATAGCAGCAGGCCCATGAAACTCAACAACGTGACAAAGACAACCAGGTTGAAGTAGTTCGTGCGCTCGCTGAAGTGAGTGACAATCGCGCCGGTGACCTCTCCATACACGATCCCGGTGGCGGCGAACAGGCTGAGCAAGGTGTAGGCGATCACACCCCGCTGCCCCAACAGCAGGCCCGCCAGCACGAGCGTCAGAGGGTAGACGTACATCCCTTCGTCGCGGATGCCATCCCCGACGACGACCAGGTACGTCGCAATCGCGAAAGCGAACAAGGGGAAGCCCAGACGCGGCCACGTCACGTGGTTGCGCCAGGTCAGCACGAGCATCACCACGCTGATGACGAAAGCGACCGCCGTCGCGGCGGTAACCGTGTCGAATCCCATCGCCGCGCTGGTGACGGCCAGTATACCCGTCATCACCAACGCGGCGCAAGAAATGACGTACAGAATCAATCGGACGTGCAGCCTGTCGTCGTCTCGATCGAGCCCCAAGAAGCGTTTGAAATCGCTCATACCACGTCCTCCAGTACGCTCTGCGCCGCCAGCAAAGCTCCGATCTCGGGCGGGGGCAGCACGTAATCGACCGATACCGCGTCGATGGCCGCACGTGGCATATAGGAGACCTCGGCTGTGTCGGGTTCCTGCACGACCGCCAGGCCGCCGTGCTCTTTTATCCGCCGCAGACCACGCGCGCCGTCGTTGTTAGCGCCGGTGAGGATGACGCCGATAAGATGCCGTCCGTAGGCGTCCGCCGCGCTCTCGAACAGCACATCGATAGACGGACGCGCATAGTTGACCTTCACATCGACGGATAGGGAGAACGTGCGGTCGTCCTCGATCAACAGGTGGTAGTTGGGGGGCGCAAAGTAGACCCGGCCGGGCTCGACCACCCCTCCCAGTGCAGCTTCCTCGATCACCAGATGGCACTGGCGATGGTAGTAGACGATGGCCGGACTCGCTTGCAAAGGGTGGATGTGCTGGACGATCACGACGGGCAGGGAGAACGTGGCAGGGAGCATGGGCAGCAGTTGTGCCAGGGCCGCCGTCCCTCCCGCCGACGTGCCGATGACCACGGCCCGGTAGCGCTGCCCCAACGCGCCCATCACGTGCCACGCTTTTTATAGATCTTCGCCTTAGAGTCGACCACCTCGAACTGCTCCTGCACATCCGAGAACTGGAGCGTCTCCTTGGTTCCCAGGCAGAGGAACCCCCCGTAGACCAAACTGTCGGCCAGCAGCTTCAGCACCCGATTCTGGAGCGTCTTGTCGAAATAGATCAACACGTTGCGGCAGAAAATCAGGTGCATCTCACCGAACACGCCGTCCGTGACCAGGTTGTGGTTAGCAAACGTGACGTTCTTCTTGAACACGGGATCGATAATAGCCGAGCCGTACTGGGCGTGATAGTAATCGGCGAACGAGCGCGTCCCGCCCGCCCGCTGATAGTTCTCAGTATACTGGCGCATATCCTTCAGCGCGTAAATCCCTTCCCCGGCCTTCTCCAAAGCCGTCTCGTTGAAATCGGTAGCGAAAATCGTGGCCCGGTTGTACAGCCCCTCCTCTTGCAGCAGGATAGACAGGGAATAGACCTCCTCACCGGTCGCGCACCCGGCCACCCACACCTTGACGAAAGGATAGGTCTTGAGGTAGGGCGCGATGCGCTGGCGAACGGCCACGTAGACGTCGGGATCACGGAACATCTCGGTCACGGTGATGGAAAAATCATAGATCGCGGAGCGGGCAAACGCCTCGTCGTACAGCAGGGGGGCGATCAAGTCGCTGACATGCTCGTAGCGGTGCTTCGTCAGCAAGTGACGCACCCGCCGCCGCAGTGAGGCCCGGGCATAATGGCGGAAGTCGTACCCGTAGCGCCAGTAAATCGCCTCCAGAAACAGATCGATCTCTATCGATTCAACATCTTTTTCCTGCATATTCCATCCTGGTCCCGAAAACAAGTCCTCCTTGCCCTTAAGCGTCGATTGTACTATCGCTTCACTAAAAGTCAATTCCTCACGGGAATTCGAAGCGGTAGAAACGCGAAAACGCCTTACAGCGCCCAGACAAGCCACACACGCGAAAGCAAGGCA
>JAFGOJ010000154.1 GCA_016926575.1 Anaerolineae bacterium
GACGAAATCATCGCCATCGAAGAGGTGGGGGTGCTGGGCACGGCGCTGGCCTGCGCTTACGTCATGCCGAGCATCGTGGGAGAGGCACTGCACGCTTTCGGAACCCCGGCGCAGCAGGAGCGCTGGCTGCGGCCTTTGCTCAGCGGCGAGAAAATTGGCGCCGAAGCCCTCACCGAACCCCGCGGCGGCTCCGATTTCTTCGGCACCACTACCCGCGCGCGGCGCGAGGGGGCGCACTACGTGTTGCAGGGACAGAAACGCTTCATCGTCGGTGCGGCTGAGGCCAACATCTTCCTCGTCTACGCACGCACCGACCCCGACGCCCCACCCCATCGTGGGATCAGCGCCTTCATCGTGGAGCGCGGGCCGGGGGTGGAGACCGAGTATCTCTACGGCCTGCTGGGTACTCGCGGCGGCGGGACGGGCCGGCTGGCCTTTCACGACGCACGTGTGCCGGCCGAGAACCTGATTGGGGTCGAGAACGGTGCGGCCGACGTCTTCTACCGCATGATGGTTCCCGAACGTATGACCAGCGCTGCCGGCGCGATCGGCATGGGCCGGGCTGCGCTGGAAGTTGCAGCGCGTTATTCAGACCGACGCAAGGCCTTCGGCGACAAAATCCGCCGCTTCCAGGCGGTCAGTTCCAAGGTAGCCGAGTCGATCACGCTGCTCGACGCCGCACGCGGGCTGGTACACAGCGCCGCCCGCTGCGTAGACGCCGGGGACGACCCGCGCCGGGCGCGGCGGCTGGTATCGGAGGCCAAAAAATTTGCCACCGACGCCGCCTGGCAGGTGGTCAACCACGCCATGCAGATCGTCGGCGGCATTGGCTACACGAACGTCTACCCTATCGAGCGGCTGCTGCGTGACACGCGCCTGATTATGATCTGGACCGGCACCAACGAGGTGATGGACCTGATCATCCAACACGAGTATTACAACGAAGTGCTCGCAGCTCAGCCCGAGGTGCGCAACGTCGAGGACGATGCACCAGAAGCGGGGCGCGAGGAGGAAAAGGCCTAGCGACTCAATCCGTCGCCTCTTCCCACCAGGCGTAGATCAACGCCTCACCGGTCCACTCGTAATATTCGACCATGAAGGTGTGATTGCCGGTGGTGACGTGTTTGATGCCGCAGAAGGCAATCCCATTGGTCACGTGCCACTCGTCGACCACCAAATCGCCATCGACCCAGAAGCGACCACCATCGTCGAGCATCAGGCAGAAGCGGTAGTCGCCCTCTTCGAGATAGGTAGTCTTGGTCCACCGGACGGAGAAGTTATCCGGCCAGATGCCCGGTAACGGCGCCCCACCCTCCCACTCGAACCCGATCGAGGGGTGGTTTGCCTCGGCGGCGGGAGGTTCGCGCAGGTCCGCGTTGTTGTAGTAGACGCCGTGCCAAACACTGGACGGCGCGGGGGCCGTCGTCGCGGTCGTCGTCGGCGTGGGGGTGAGCGTCTGGGAGACGCGTTCCCACCAGAAGTGGGCGCTGGCGACCTGGGTGCGGTCGTAATACTCGACTTTCAGAGCGTGGTTGCCGGCGGCGAGCTGCCGGTCGGCGCTGAAGGTACGCAGCGAGCCATCGTGCCACTGATCGATAATCAGCACGTTATCGACCCACACGCGCACGCCGTCGTCGACGCGGGTGTAGAAGCGGTACGTGCCACCGGAGAAGTAGAACGTGCGGGTCCAACGCACGGAGAAGGCATCCGCATCGACCCCAGACATCGGCGCGGCGGTGCCCCAATCGAAGCCGATGCCCGCGTCGTAGCGCGTGCCGCACGGGGGATCGGTGAACGTCAGGTTGTTGTAATACTGCCCGTACCAGCTACCGCCGGGCTGCGAGGGGGTTGTGGGCGAAGCAGAAGCGCCGGGAATGACCAGACGCTGGCCCACCCAGATGTGGTTGAGGTTGTAGATCCCATTCGCGTGTGCCAGGTCCCAGACGTTGACCCCGTAGCGGATAGCAATGCCCGAGAGCGTCTCTCCGGCACGGACGACGTGGATGGAACCGGTGGTCGAAGCGCCGCCGGTAGGGATAACCAGGCGCTGGCCCACGTAGATCAGGTTGGTGTTAAGGATATTGTTGGCGCGGGCGAGGGCCCACATATCCACCCCGTAATAGCGCGCGATGCTATACAGCGTTTCGCCAGGCCGCACGGTGTGGACAACGGAGGAAGAAGAATCGGGAGCGGCGGACGTCGTCGGGGCCAACGCAACCAACATCACCATTGCCACCGCCACCCAAGCGAACACGCATCTCCTGTACATCTCCTTCTCCTTTCGGTGGAACCCGGCCTTCCCGGCAATTCAAGCTCCCGGGAAGGCCGGTTTACCAAGTTAGGACAATATGCTCTGCAAACGCATCGCCATCGACATATCGCCTTGGATTTTGATCTTCCCCTGCATGAACGCGCTGACGGCGTTCAATTCACCGTTGGAGAGGGCGACGAAATCCTGGGCGGACATCGACACCGACAGGTCGGGCGTGCCGACGCGGCCCTCGGCGACGTCGATCTTGCCATCGGCGATGCTCACGGTCCACGTGCCGCCGCCTTCACCGCTGATGTCGAAGAGGAACACACCGGTTATGCCTTCGATTTTCGACGGGTCGATTCCGCCGATGCGATTTAGAATGCCTTGAACGTTAAAGCCTGCCATTTTTTCCCTCCTAAGATTGTATTAGATAGACGTCACTATACAGAAGTATAGTTGAACACCTCGCATTGTCAATCACGCAAGAGCGCAATGGATGGGTCCTTCTCGTATGCAACGAACCAATCGAGCGTTTTTTCGATCCCGTCGACGATGGAGCGGGTATCCTGGGGAAACGTGCGCGTGAAAGTGAGCAGCATCCGATACACCTCTGCGTTCGCGGCCTTGGGGTCGTGGTCGGGCATCGCGGCCTGGCGACTCATCTCCAGCACGCCGTTGAACGCGCTGCGCGTCGACGAGTCGATCACCGGGGGCGTCTTGGGCGCGCCCGGCACCCGCACCAGCGGTTGGTTGGTAAACTTGTAGCGGAAGCCCATCGCCTCGCGGATGGTCTGATCCAGCGCCCGCCGCAGCGTGAATGTGTACTCCGGGCGCAAGGCCAGCACGGGGTCCTCGGCGCGCGCAGCCAGGAGCGTCTCCATGCAGTGCATCTGCCCATCCCAGGGTTTGAGGCTGGCCCAGGCCACCTGCTCCGCGTCGAGCGGCAGCAGCTTACAGTACCCGTGCTCGATCAGGTAGACGACGGAAGCGAACAGCACCGCCGAGGCAGAGCGACGCGGCGTGCGCGGGCCGCCGAACAGATCGACCAGCACTGTCTGCCGCTGCTCACTCTGGAAGAAAAACTCCGGCAAACTCCGCACCAGCACGCCGCTGGGAATCAAGTGCGCCCGTTCCTGGTCCGCAGCCAACTTGGCCACGCCCTCATCCAGGCGCATAAAGCGGGTCAAATCCGAGCGGTCGTGCTCCCGCAGCGGCGCGCCACACTGCGTACACGTGGGTTGCGCGTCGTCGGTGTACTGCCTGCAATTGGCGCAGATGATCATAATACGGCGATTGCACCACGGACAGTTGGAGGCAGCAACTGCAATCGGTTTACCACAATGACGACACACCAGTTTCGGTTTCTCAGACACCCTCACTCCTCCAGCTTGAGCACCGCCAAAAAGGCATCCTGAGGAATCACAACTTCTCCAAACTGTTTCATACGCCGCTTGCCGGCCTTCTGGCGCTCCAACAACTTCCGCTTGCGGGTCACGTCGCCGCCGTAGCACTTGGAGAGCACGTCCTTGCGCAGCGCTTTGACCGTGGCCCGCGCAATGATGCGCCCGCCGATGGCGGCCTGGATCGGCACGGCAAACTGCTGGCGCGGGATGACCTCCCGCATCTTCTCCACCAGCGCCGCGCCTTTCTCGTAGACTTTGTCACGGTGGACGATCAGCGCCAGCGCGTCCACCGGGTCTTTGTTGACCAGGATGTCCAGCTTGAGCAGCTTGCCGGGTCGATAGCCCTCGAACGTGTAGTCGAGCGAGGCGTAGCCGCGCGTGGCGGATTTCAGGCGGTCGTGCAGGTCGATGATCATCTCGGCCAGCGGCATGCGGTAATGCAGGATGATGCGCTGTGGGTCGAGGTACTCCGTCGCGCCCACCTCCGCGCGCCGGCGCGTCATCAATTCCATGATCGGTCCGATGTAATCGGACGGCGTAAAGACCTGCACCTCCATCCACGGTTCGAGGATTTCGGCGATGCCCTCGGGATCGGGCAGGTCGGCGGGGCTGGAGACCTCCAGCAGATCGCCCTGGGTGGTGACCACCTGGTAGGCCACGCTGGGGGCCGTGGCGATCAGGTCCAGGTCGTACTCCCGCTCCAGGCGTTCCTGGACGATTTCCATATGGAATAGGCCAAGGAAGCCGCAGCGGAAGCCGAACTGCAGTGCCTGGGACGTTTCCGGTTCGAAGACAAGTGAGGCATCGTTGAGACGCAACTTCTCCAGCGCGTCGCGCAGGGCATTGTAGTCCTCCGCCTCGGTAGGGTAGATCCCGGCGAAGACCATCGGCTTGACGGGCCGGTATCCCGGCAGGAGATCGACAGCCGGGCCTGTGGCGTAGGTCAGTGTGTCGCCCACGCGGCACTCCTGCACCGACTTCAGGCCGGTGGCGATGTAGCCCACCTCCCCCACCCCCAGGCGACCCGTGGGGTGCATCGCGGGAGAGAACGTACCGATTTCCACCGGTTCGGTACGCACGTCCGTCGCCATCAAATGAAGCGCGCGGCCTTTGAGCACCTCGCCATCAACCACACGCACGTAGGCGACCACGCCCTTATACGAGTCGTAGTGCGAATCGAAGATCAGAGCCCGTAGGGGCGCGCTGGCATCGCCGGCAGGCGGGGGAACGCGCTGCACGACGGCCTCCAACACGGCCTGGGCATTCGTGCCGGCCTTGGCGGAGACGAGCAACACGTCGTCCAGGCCACCGCCCAGCAGGTCGGCCAGTTCCATGGAGACCTCGTCGGCGCGTGCCAGCGGCATGTCGATCTTGTTAACCACCGGGACGATGTCCAAATCCGCCTCCAGGGCCAGGTAGAGATTGGCCAGCGTCTGCGCCTCGATGCCTTGCGAGGCGTCGACCACCAGCACAGCCCCTTCGCAGGCCGCCAGCGCACGGCTGACCTCGTAGGAGAAGTCGACGTGGCCGGGCGTATCGATCAGGTTCAGCACGTAGGTCTGGCCGTCGGCGGCCTGGTACTCCATCCGCACCGCCGAGGCCTTGATCGTCACGCCGCGTTCACGTTCCAGGTCCATCGAGTCCAGCACCTGGGTGGTCATATCCCGTTCCGAGATGGTGCCGGTCAGTTCCAGCAGGCGGTCCGCCAGCGTCGACTTACCGTGGTCGATGTGAGCGATGATGCAAAAATTACGAATGTTTTCTTTGTCCACACGTCCTCCACCCTCATTCTAGCAATGGCGCTGGGTTTGTCAAGGGCGCACCGTCAGGTATGTGGACTTTTCTTAAAAGCATATCTGTGCTATAGTACGAGATAAGCGAATCAAACAACACGACATGTGGAGGAAAGACGATGGAAATAAACGCAACCTCAACCCCCATCCAGGAGCAAGACCGTGATGCCATCATCGTCGGCGTATTCAACGGCGCACAGCCCGAAGGCGCGGCGGCGGCCATCGACGCGGCGCTCGGCGGCGCGCTCGGCGACCTGATCGCCTCTGGAGACGTCAGCGGCAAGGCCAAGGAAGCCGTCGTGCTCTATCCGCGCGGGGCGATCCCGGCCCGCCGCGTGATCGCGGTGGGTTTGGGGGAGCGTGAAGACTGGAACGCCGAGGCGATGCGCCGGGCGGCTGCACAGGGCGTCAAGAAAGCGCGCGAGTTGAAGGCCGAGAGCGCTGCCATCGTTCTGCCCGACGGTACAGACGTCGAGACAGCCGCCGCGGCCATCGCCGAAGGCAGCCTGCTGGCAAGCTACTACTACCACGGGCAAAAATCGAAAGAGGCCCCCAAGCTGCTGCCCACCACCCTCGACATGGTCTTCGTCGATACGGACGCAGCACAGCGCGGCATAGCCGTCGCACAGGCCATCGCTGCCGGCGTGGCGGTGACGCGCGACCTGGTCAACCTGCCGCCCAACATCTGCGACCCCGCCCACATGGCGCGGACGGCCGAAGAGATCGCCGCAGCGGTGGGCCTGCACGTCGAGATTCTGGAGCGCAAGCAGATGGAAGCGCTGGGGATGGGCGCGCTGCTGGCCGTAGCACAAGGATCCGACGCGCCGCCGCGCTTCATCATCCTGGAGCACAACGCCGCGCGGGCCGGCGAGTTGGAAACGGTGGTGCTGATCGGCAAGGGCGTCACCTTCGACACGGGGGGCTACAACCTCAAGCCCGGCGAGGGGATGAGCTCGATGAAGTGCGACATGGCCGGCGCAGCCGCCGTGCTCGGCGCGATGCGCGCCATCGCCGCGCTGGACGTGCCCCTGCACGTGGTCGGGTTGGCCCCCGCCTCGGACAATATGATCAACGGGCACGCCTACCGTCCGCAAGAAGTCGTCACTGCCAGCAACGGCGTCACCATCGAGGTGATCAACACCGATGCAGAGGGACGCATGCTGCTGGCCGACGCGCTGGTGTTCGCCAAGAAGTACGACCCCGCGGCCGTGGTCGACATCGCCACGCTGACGGGGGCCAAGGTCGTGGCACTGGGCAATGTGGCGGCGGGACTCTTCAGCACCGACGATACGCTGCGGGACGCGTTGGTGGCGGCCGGCGAGGCCACCGCCGAAAGGGTGTGGCCCCTGCCGCTCTACCCCGAATACGACAAGTCCATCGAATCCGACACCGCCGACGTCAAGAACACGTCGGGCAAGCGAGACAGCGGCGTGGGTATGTCTGCCGCGTTCCTCAAGCACTTCGTGGCGTACCCCGCCTGGGCTCACGTCGACATGGCGGGCATGGCGATGGTCGACCGGCAACTCGCGCCGTCTTACGCGCCCAAGGAGGGCGCGGCGGGCTTCGGCGTGCGCCTGCTGACCGAATTCGTGCGCCGGTGGGCGGAAAAATAATCGTGAAGTGATGTCCGGGCCACGCTCAGGTCGAGCGTGGCCCGTACTCAACTCGAGGCTACCCGTTTCAGGACGATAGAGCTGTTCATCAGGTCGATGCGCTCAATGCGGGCCTGGAATACCTTGCTTTCCCCAATCAGGGTCGTCAGTTGCAGCCCGCCTTCCGTCGGTTCGATCCAGGCCACGTCTTTCATCACCTGTTCGCGTTGTCCGTTATCCTCGATATAGACCGTCGCCAAACACATCGTTGCCCCCTATTGCAGCCGAGCGAATATCCCCTCGACATCCGTCTCCAATGCCTCACGGCGGACCGGCCGCCCCTCCAGGCTGGCCTGGAAAATCTCCGGCTCGTAACCGACGGCTCCGATGACAGAGATGCCTGAGGTTTCCAATCTCTCTGTCAGGCTCGAGGCGAGCTCGGCAGAGCCGATTTTGTTGAGGACGGCCCACACGCGCTCGACCCCCACCTCGCCGGCGAGGGCGTTGATCGTGTGAGCCAGTTCCAGCGAGTCGAAAGACGGCTCGACCACGATGAGCACGCTGTCTATGCTCGCCTCGACGCCGCGGCCGAAGTGTTCTATGCCGGCCTCCGTGTCGACGATGATCCGTTCGTCCGGCTGCAGCGAAATGCGCTTCAGGAACTCGCGGCTCAGCACGCCCATCGGGCAGGCGCACCCCTCGAGCGACTGAAGGATTTTGCCGACGCTGACCATGCGGATGCCGTCGTTTTCGACAACGTAGCCGCCGGGCAGGTCCGCCACGCTGAACGCGTCCCGTGCCAACAGGCTTTCCGGGGAAGCGGATTCGCCGGAGAAGGTGGGGAAGACCTGCTTCTTGCCGCCAACCAGGTCCAGCAGGGGTTGCGGGCGCCGGTCGAAGCCGAGGACGCGATAGAGGCCGGGGTTGGACTCGTCGGAGTCGACGACCAACACCCGCGTGCCACGGTCGTGCAGAGTACGCGCCAAGAGAGCGACGAGGGTACTTTTCCCGCTGCCGCCTTTTCCACACACTGCGATCTTTTTCATGCCACGCTCCTGTATCAATAATCTGGGGATAGTTTACCACCCTATATGCCAATAGTCAATAGAACCGCGTACTCTACTGCCCCATCAGCCCGGGCTATTTCTCCCCGGAGAACGTCCGCTGTATGCTGCGCTGGGCCGAGCACGGCGTCCCTGTCACACTATTGAGCGTGGCGGCTGAAACGGCTCTACCCGAATTTTTAGCATAGACAATGCAGTAGTTTGTCCCCAAGGTTTCCCCCTCAAGCCTCATTTTCATGACACTTTCGAGACACTGATGATGTATCATCGTATCATCTTTTCGCATCGGGCGCGCCTGGCAATGCCTGTGAGTGAGCAGGGAAGGAGGAGGTGTGAATGAGGGACGTCGTCAGAGCGATTCGTTCGTGCTGCGCATTTGGTGGGAGCGCGATCAGGAGGCGGAGGCCTGGCGCGGCTGGGTGCAGCACGCCGCGTCGGGCAGTTTCTGCTACTTTTGCTGTGTGAGCGATCTGCTGGCCTTTGTCGAAGCGCATAGCGGCCCCTTGTCCTCAGGGACGAGGAGCAAACGCAATGCCGTGCAGGATATTCCGTGAGAAAGGAGCAAGATGAAAAAGAGAATGTTGAGCACAATTTTGGGCTTGTTGTTGATAGCGGCGCTGGGCGGGAGTTTCCTGACCGCGTGGCAAGAGGTGCAGGCGCAGGGGCCGTGGGAGCCACGTGCCCCCCTGGGGACGGCGTTCACGTACCAGGGGCGGCTGCTGGACGGAGGGACGCCGGTAGAAGGAAACTGCGATTTCCGCTTTTCGCTCTACGACGTAGCAACAGGCGGAACCCCCATCGCCGGGCCGGTCACGGCGAGCACGGTGCCGGTGACGGATGGTTATTTCGGTGCCGAGATCGACTTTGGCGCAGACGCCTTTGACGGCTCGGCGCGCTACCTGGGCATCGAGGTGCTGTGCCCGTCCGGGACGGGCAGCTACGTGGCCATGACCAGCCGCGTCGCGCTGAGTCCGACACCCTACGCGCTGAACGCGGCGGGCGCGCCGTGGGCCGGGCTGACCGGGCTGCCGGCCGGGTTCGACGACGACGTGGACGACGTCGATGATACCGTCTCCTGGGCCGAGATCAGCGGCATCGTCGGGGCGGTGGCCAACACCGTGGCGGCAGGAGACCACGACCACGATGCCACCTATGCTCCGCTGGGCCACACCCACGACGACCGTTACTACACCGAGACCGAACTGAGCACCAACACGGCGGCCCAGGTCCACTGGGACAACTTGACCAACGTGCCATCCGACCTGTCCGACGGCGATGACGACACCACCTACTCCGCCGGGACCGGGTTGAGCCTAGTCGGAACGACCTTTCACGTGGTGACGAGCACGATCCAGGCGCGGGTGAGCGGGACCTGCCCGGCCGGCTCGTCGATTCGCGTCATC
>JAFGOJ010000155.1 GCA_016926575.1 Anaerolineae bacterium
GGGCGGAGCCCCTGCAAAGTCCTGGTAACCGCTGGTCGGCGGGTAAGAAACCCGCCCTACATCGAGACGGTCTATTTTCGGAATAGAGAGTTACGTCTTACGCATCTTGGCCACGAAGCGCTGCGCGGCGGTCTGCCACGCCAGGTTGCGAATCGTGCGCGCGGCGTGTTGCGCGATGTACGGGTCACCCGGAGTGGGGCCGTAGGCTGTGGCCTCGTATTCGGCCAACAGCCGGCGGCCCGGAATCAACGCCTCCGGCAGTATACGCGCCAAGTTGTGGGCACGTTCGGCGGGCGTGTCCGAGGGTTTCGGCGGCTTCCCCAGCAGCGTCAGCGCGCGGTTCAGCTCGGCGTAGGAGCGCGCCAGCGGCGTCAAGACGGCCCGATGCGACCACTGATGCACGAACTGCGGCGGCTCGATGCCTATGCGCTGCAAACCGCCGCTCAACAAGATCGGCAGCGGCGGCATCCCCTGCCGCCGGCGCACGCGCCACACGACAGCAGCCGTAAGCACACCCACCATCGTCAAAGGCACCCACAGCGGCACCGCCTGCCTCTGTTCCGCAACCGCTACGTCCTCCGCCTCTCCCACGCCCTCGTCCATCGCCAGCAACTCTTCTTCGCGTGGGTCAATGCGCTCGCTGCCTTCAATATCTAACCCATCCCGGCCCGCTCCGCCCTCCGTGTCCCCTTCGCCTCCCAAGGGGCGTTCGATGGGCGGCTGGGACACCGTCGGCTCGAATTCGACCCAACCGACACCCGGGAAGTAGACCTCCGGCCAGGCGTGGCTGTGCAACTGGCGCACGACGTACGTGTTCGTGCCCGGTTGGCGGTCGCCCTGGGCGTATCCGGCCGCCATCCGCGCAGGGATGCCCACCGCGCGCAGCAGGACGACCTCGACCGAGGCATAGTAGTTGCAGAACCCCTCCTGCTGTTCGAACAAGAACCAGTCCAGCGGCTCCCGTCCCGGCGGCGGATTCACCGGCAGCACCTGATTGTACGTCATGGTATCGCGCAAATACCATGTGACCGCCTCGGCAATATCGTAGGGCGTGTCGAGCCCCTGCGCGAGCTGCTGGGCCAGTTCCAGAGTTCGCGGCGTGATGCTGTCCGGCAGGCCCAGGTAACGGTCGGTGACCCACGCAGGGTAGTCTGTGCTCGCCGCTCGCAGATCGGCCACCGTCACGTCGTTGAGAGTGGACCGGATGCCGTAGACCGCCTGTGTCGACAAGGGCGGCGCAGCGTGCAGCGCACTCAAGTCCACCGTACCATCGGGGTTAGGGGTCATGTCGACGTAGACGGGATGGCTCACCTCCAGCACTTGTGGCACGACGTAGATCGTCGCTATGGGGAGCGCGGTCTGAAACGTGAACGTGACCAGCCGGGACTCACCCAACACCCCTGCATATTCCGCCGGCACGGTCGACGTGACGAACTGCGTCGTCGTAAATGTGCTGTTCCATCCCCGCTCGTACGTGTCGTAGACCCGCGCGCGCCAGTAATAGGGCGGGCTCTCCGCGGTCCGCGGCGGCGCGTCGACCGTCAGCATGACCTCGTCTGTCTGCTCGGTGCCAAATCCTAGCGGCAGGTGAGAGCCGTAATAATCGTACGTCTGCACCGCAGTAGCGCCGCGCAGCGAGGCAAAGGCATTGTTCAGCCGTTCGCGCACGGTATCCCACGGCTGGGTGACCTTGTCCCAGGCCTGTTTCGCCACCGGCAGCGCTTCCGCCACAGCCGGAATCGTCCAGGCGATGAGAACGAGGACAACGACCCCCAGCGCGATCACTCGGGCAAAGTCCATCCCGAGGTAGGGCGGCAGTTGCACCCGCCCGCGCTCCCAGTGCGCTCGCTGGCGCACGTAGGCCATCCACGCTACGAGAGCCAAAGCCAGCAGGAAATAGATCGCCACGATCCAGATGCGGCGCTCCACGAGGCCGTCGTAGCGCTGGACGAAGAGCACCACTACCGCCGCCGGAATGATCGTGTCCCACGCCCGGCCGTGGCGGGTCAAGGCGTAGCCCGCGTGCACGCTCAGTCCCCAGTACAGGGCAACCATCTGGAACAGGAAAGGCAGCGCGTCGCGCACCGGGCGATCGGTCAGCACATAAGCAACCGCGATCGATACACGCCCGAGCAGCTTACCCGTGCGTTCCATCCACGGGACGGCACCGTGAAACGTCAGTCCAACCTGCCACGGGACGACGAACAGGGTAAACAGCAGCGCCATCACCCAGACCGTGCGTTTCGAGAAGCGGCTTTGGCCCAGCGCCAGCCCCACCACCAGGCCCAAGAACGTCACCGTTTGGGTGATGCCCAGGTTATCGATCCAGTTCGTGACATACAGGCGGCTGGCGGCGGTGGTCAACACACCCAACAGCAACAGCGCAGCCACAGGGTCCCACCACCGCTCCGGCGGGGAAGAAGAGGCCAAACGGGACGCATCGTTCTGTCTACCCATCTCGAAGCACCTCAAACAGCCAGCGTGCAGAGGGATGCGCTCAGGTCGACCCCCTGGGGCACATGGCACACCGGCACACCCAGCGCGCGGACCGCGGCGACCTGCGCCGCCGTCCCCTCTGGGCCGCCAAATGAGGCCGCGTCCAGTAGCACCACCACGGGCCTCAACCCGCGCCGAATCAGCAGGTCGACGGCCAGGGGCACGTCGTCGTCGACCGAGGGCGTGACCACGACCGCCGTACTGCCGCGGGGCAAATGCTCCGCCTGTGCCGTCACCAGCGCAGAGAGGGGCAACTCCCCCTCGGCCCGCAGCAGCGCCAGCGCCTCCAGCATCTTGCCCAACTGACGGCTGCCCCGGTCGGGCGGGAGGATTTGGAACGACTGTCCCCAACTTACCATCCCCACCGCGCGCCCACGTCCCAAGAAATGGCGTGCCAGAGAGGCAGCGATGCTCACCGCGTACTCTTCGGTCGAAGGGGGAAGCGCCACCTTGGCCGAGGGGTGCCACAGAGCATCTGCCACCTGAGTCGGCAGTTCGTGTGGCAGGGCAAACTGTGCCGTGCGGCTGGCGTCGACGAAGATCCACACCTCGGCCAGTGGGTCCAGTTCGAACTCCTTGACCATCAGCCGGTCGCGCCGCGCGGTGCTGGCCCAGTGGATGCGATTGAGCGGATCGCCCGGCGCATACTCGCGCACGCTGGCAGCGTTGGGCGTCACCTGGTGCGTGCGCCGGCGGATGGCCTCGCCGCCGGGCATCAGTCCGGCCGGGCTAGGAAACGTCCGCACGTCGACCATCATCGGGTAGACCAGCAGGGAGTTTTCGGGCGAAACGGTGTGGCTGACCGGGAAGAGGCCCAGCGGGTCCGCCGCAGACAACTCGGTCGGCCCCAAGGGGAAGACGCCGCGCAGCACCAGGCGGGTGCGTGCCAGGTACGAGCGTCCTTGCCGGCCGCCGATCATCGTGAGCACGCGCGACCCCTGCGAAGCGGGCAGGTTGGAATGGTCCTGCACCGCCACCCACAGGCGCGGCAAGCGCCCGCCGTTCTGAATCCAGAAACGTTCCTCGAAGATCTGCCCCACCTCAGCGCGATGCGTGCGCGCCCGGCGCTCGACCGTCATCTTGCGCAGCGCCAGGAGCGACCACAGCCAACTGGCGGCCACGACGAGCCCCCACAGGTAGCTCAGGCGGGCAAACACGGACTGGCCGGTCACGGCGAGCGCGGCCAGGCTGAGCGCCAGCAGTACCAGCACCACGCGCAGCGAGACGGTCATGCAGCATCCTTGCCCGTCAGGTCGCCGCCGGGCACAGGGGTCTTCCCAACGATCTCCTCTACGATCAGCTTGGCGGACACGTCGCGCAGACGGGCGGCGGGGCCGGGGATGACGCGGTGCCCCAGGGCCGGAAGGGCCAGGTGTTTGACGTCGTCCGGCAGAACGTAGTCCCGCCCGGCGATGGCAGCGCGCGCCTGGCTGGCGCGGTAGAGCGTGAGGCTGGCCCGCGGGCTGGCGCCCAGGTAAACCTCGGCGTGTTGGCGCGTCCGGCGCGACAGTTCGACCATGTAGCGCTTCAGCAGCGGCGCAACGTAGACCGACTTGATCGCCTCTTGCGCGTCCAGCACCTCGTCCACCGAGACAACCTGGGTCAGGCTTTCCACCGGATGGCTGAACTGCTGCCGTTCGAGGATGTTGACCTCGTCCTCGGCGGTGGGGTACCCCAGGCTCACGCGCAACAGGAAGCGGTCCAACTGCGCCTCCGGCAGCGGGAACGTGCCTTCGTACTCGATGGGGTTTTGCGTCGCCAACACCATGAACGGCTTGGGAAGGATATGGGTCACGCCATCCACCGTGACCTGGCGCTCCTCCATCGCCTCCAACAAGGCTGCCTGCGTCTTGGGCGTGGCGCGGTTGATCTCGTCGGCCAGGACAACCTGCGCCATGATGGGGCCGGGGCGAAACTCGAACTCGCGGCTGACCTGGTTGAAAATGGAGACCCCGGTGACGTCGCTGGGGAGCATATCCGGGGTAAACTGGATGCGGCTGAATTCGCAGCCCAGCGAGCGGGCCAGGCTGCGGGCCAACATCGTCTTCCCGACGCCGGGCACGTCCTCGATGAGCAGGTGACCCTGACACAGCAGCCCGATCACCGCCAGTTCGACGGACTCGCGTTTGCCGATAATCACCTTTTCGATATTTGCGATCACGCGCTCTGCGAACGTTTTGACTTCGGTCACGGTACACTCCTAAAGTTGGATAAGGGATACAAACTGTTACACTATTCTTACTCTTTAGAACGGCTTGAGGTTCAAAATTGCTA
>JAFGOJ010000156.1 GCA_016926575.1 Anaerolineae bacterium
GGAAACGGGTAAACCTGCGGTTTACCTTCCGGTTCCCCCGGACCCCTTCCGCAAATGGGTTCCGGTCAATGGTGCCGTTGGTAGGGGTCGGTCTCAGACCGACCCCTACCGACTCCCGCCGGGTCCGTGACCCGCGTCGAGCGGGTGTCTGAAAGCGTGACCTACATTTTCGCTTCAACCTATTTGAAACACACCCATTCAACATGACGCTACGGCAGCCGTTCGAGTTCCTCAGCCGCCCAGTCGATGGCCTTGCCAAGATGTTTCAGCTTGTCGCCCGCTTCCGCGTCGTGGGCCAGCCGTTCGCCCGCCGGATGCGCCGGCAGTGCGTCGAGCATACGCCGGGCCGCCTCGCGCACGCGGCGGCTGCTGACGGAAAAGCGTGCCAGGAACGCCAACAACTCGACCGCCTGCGCCTCTGCCCCGGACGCGGCGAAGAATTGGCCCAGGTCGAGCAACACGTCTAACACTGCGAACGTGTTGATGTGCCGCATATGCGATATGTTTCCGATCGCGCGGTCAAAATACTCTCTGGCAAGCCGGGGTTGGCCGGAGCGACTGCACAGGTTCCCCAGGCCGCCGAGCGCCCATCCGGCCACCCAGTGCGCTTCGACTGCCTCGGCCGCGGCGATGGCCTGTTGGAAGTGCTGCTGTGCTTCCTTCACCTTCCCCTGCACCGCGAGTATGCTGCCGAGGTTCTTGTGCGAAAGGGCGACCGACCACCCTTCACCCGTTGGCTGACGCGCCATCAGTCCCTGGCGCGCGAATGCCTCCGCCTGTTCGTACGCCCCACGGTCGTATGCCACGAGGGCCAGGTTGTCGAGCGATCCGCCGATGCTCAACTGGTCGCCAATCGTCTCGGCGATGGCGAGGCTCTCCCGGTGCATCTGCTCCGCTGCGTCGTAGTCGCCCAGCAAGCGATGGACGAATCCCAGCCGGTCGAGGGCCAGCGCGACGCCGTAGAGGTACTCGGCCTCGCGGCACACGTCGAGCGACTCCTGAAACAGCCGTCGCGCCTCCTCGTACTCGCCGGTGTGCTGCGCTATGTGCGCCAGTACGTCCAGGTTGTACGAGACTTCTTTCACGTTGCCCAGCTCTTTGAACATTGCCAGGCTGTCTTCGAAGAATCTGACCGCGTCGTTGTGCCCGTCTGGATAGCCCTGCCGGTAGAGCACGAGGTCACCCATCACCCGCAGGCCAAGGGCCGCGTGCCAGAGGTCGCCCTGTTCGATCCAATGCCCGAGGTTGCTTTCCAGGAACCGCAGCCCGTCCTCCGCCTCTTCGTAACTGCTGCCGGTAAACGCCAGGATGTAGAATCCGATGCCTTCGGAGCGCATGCCGATGCGCTTGAAGATGGTGCGTGCCTCTCGAAACACGTCCAGCCCGTGATCGTATTCCCCCAGCCGGTGCAGAAACCAGCCGTGAGATGCGAGGGCCTGTGCCAGAAGAAAGGCCTGTTCTTCGGATAGGTCTTCCCCGCGCAGCGCTTCTACGGTTCTCTTCGAGAAATCGGCCCCTTCGCGGAACCAACTGCGCATCTCGTAGAAGTAGAAAAGACCCTCCAGGTACCGGCCGAGGGCGCGCCAATCGCCGGCATCGACCGCCCACTGCCACCCGGCGCGGACGTTTTCGATTTCCTGGCCCACCTCGCGCAGGGATTCGACCCGCGTCGCGCGCAGTTCCTTTTCCCGCGCCGCGAGGAAGGCGGCGTAGTAGTCGCTCAGGGCACTCATCGCGCGCGCGTACTCGGCGGAAGCCGGGGGCAGGTGCTCGGCCGCGTACTGCCGGAGCACTTCGTGCATCCCGTACCGCCCGGCCGCGCCGCACCGCAGCAGCGACTTATCGACCAGGGCCGAGAGGAGCCGCAGGTCGGCGCCCGCCACCGACTGGGCCGCCGCGCGCGTGAATTCGCCCCGGAAGAGCGAGAGGCGCGGCAGCACGGCCCGCTCTGTGTCGTCTAGCAGCTCCCACGAATGCTGGAACACCGCGCGCAGGCTGCGGTGGCGCGTCGGAACGCCGCGCATCGAGGTGGTCAGAAAGTCGAGTGTGCGCTCGATCTCCGCCGCGATCTCCGCGACCGGCAGCACCTTCACCCACGCGGCCGCCAGTTCAATGCCCAGCGGCATCCCTTCCACCAGCCGGCAGATGCGCGCCACGTGCGGGACGTCGCCGGGCGTCAGATCGAACCCCACGTCGACCCGCCGCGCGCTCTCCACAAAGAGCTTCACCGCGCTGTATTCTTCTACCGCTGCGTCACTTTCACTCATCGGGAAGCGCATCCCGCGCACATCGAAGACCCATTCGCCACGCAGGTTCAGTCGCTCCCGCGAGGTCACCAGGAGCTTGATCCCGGCGGCGTAGCGCAGCAACTCGTCCAGCAGTTCCGCCCCATCGATCAGGTGCTCGAAGTTGTCCAACACGAACAGCATATGCTTGTCTGCCAGGTAGTGGAACAGCCGGCGCTGCGGGTTCTCCTCCAACGTAGAAGGCAAATCGAGCGCGTTGCTCATCGTTGGCACCACGAGGTCGGTCGATGCCAGGGGAGCCAGCGGCACGAAGCAGATGCCGTCGGCGAATGCGTCTGCCTGAGCGGCGGCGGCCTGGAGCGAGAGGCGTGTCTTTCCTGCTCCGCCCGGCCCCACCAAGGTCAACAGGCGGCAGTCGGGATCGGCCAGCAGCCGTGCGATTTCGGCCAGCTCCTCGCTCCGGCCGACGAAGGGCGTCGACTCGGCGGGCAGGTTGTGGCGCCGCCTCGGCGGCGCGGGCGCGGGAGGCGCGAGTTTGCGTGAGCGGATGGCCTGGTGCAGGCGTGCCGTTTCTTCCTCGGGCGGTGCGCCCAATTCGCGCTCCAGGAGCTGCACGCAGGTTTGGTACTGGCGCAGGGCGGCGGACTGCTGGCCGGAGCGGGCGTAGAGCTGCATCAGCATGCGGTGGGCCGGTTCGTGCAGTGGATCGAGCGCCAGCCAGCGTCGCGCGTGCCCGATGGCCGGCTCGAATTGTCCGCGCGCGGCGTGCAGGTGGGCCAAGCGCTCCAGCGCGCCTGCCAGGTCGCGGCGCAGGGACTCGGCCTGGAAGAACTGCCACTCGTCGAAGGGTGGGCTGTCGCGCAGGCTGAATCCGGCCATGAAATCGTCGCGGTACTGTGCCACCGCCTCGCTCAACCGCGCCACACAATCCGGGCACGCCTGGCCCTCGGGGTGGTCGTGGCCGTTGCACGCGGCCAGGTGGGCGCGGAACGCGGCTACGTCCAGCCAGAAGCCGTCGCCGCGCACCAGATGCACGCTCTCGCGGTCCACTTCCAACCACTCAGGCCCCAGTGCCTTGGTGAGCGACCAAAGCGTGCGGCGCAGGTTGGCGTAGGCGCGTTCCTGGTCGTACTCGGGCCACAGCAGAGCCGCCAGCGCCTCGCGGGTGTGGGGCTGACCTTCGATGGACAGGTAGGCCGCCAGCGCGATGGCCTTGCGCGTATCGACCTCGACCGGCTCGCCGGCCCGTTCGATGTGTGGAGCGCCTAGCAAGAAAAGTCGCAGATTGGACAAGGAGTACCTCTTCATAGAATTCGGATCCGCAGCACTCGCAATGGTACAGGCGTTCGCGCTCTTAGTCATCGCGCGGCAAGAACCCTACCGTTTGGGGAAGGAATCGATGGTAGACGAGCGCGCTACGGTTGGAAGCGAAAGCGCCACAGGGCAACGGCAAAGAACACCAGCCCCATCGCCAGCAAGGTGCCGATCTCGGGCAGCACGTCGATCAACGCCGCATTCTCGGCCATCAGGCTGTAGTAGGCCTCGACGGCGTGGGCGTGAGGGGTCAGGTTCGAGATGACACCCACTACCCCGCCGGCGCGCGACAGCGGTTCCGCCGACATCGGCAGCGCCCCACCGACCCCCGCCAGGACGAAGCCCAGAATCGTGCCGACGTCGTCGGCCTGTTTCGCCGACTTGACGATCCCGGCCACGAGCATTCCCAGCGCGGTTGCCACAAACGCCACCACCACCGTCACCACCACCAACCCCAGGGGCGATTCGCCCAAGGGCATGTCAAAAGCCACTTTGGCGACGGTGAACAACACGGTCACTTGCAGGCAGGCCAGGAGAATGTACGCGATCATCTTTCCGGCGATGATCGCCCCGCGGCTGATCGGCGCGGCCACCAACCGGCGCAGTGTGCCCGACTCACGCTCCTTCAATATCGAAGCCCCCGCCATCCCAACGATGAAGAAGACGAACATCACGCTGAAGCCAGGAAAAACGTACGCCAGGAAGAGGATGATCCCGCCTTCGACCGTGGCCCCCTCCAGGTTCTCGCTGGCGACGACGATCGCCGGATCGTGCCGCATCTGGTTCAACTGGGTCATGATGACGCCCATGATCTGCGCGCCCGTCGCCATTTGAACCTCGGGGCCGGCCCCCTCCAGCGCGCCCGATTCCGCCAGAATCGTGTAGACGCCATACTGGACCTCGCCCCAGATCGTCACTTCGTCGACGACCTGGTTCATGATGCCGGTGACGATGTTGGCGCTCTGTATCTGCGCCATATCGACGATCACCTCGATCTCGGTGGGGGTGTGCGTGTCGATGTCGTCGGAGAAGCCGGTGGGGATGACGATGGCTGCGGCGACGTCGCCCGCGCTCACCAACGCCTCTGCCTCGGCGGCGCTATCGCGCACCTGCACGTCGAGCGCGTCGATCTCCAGCAGCGCGTCGGCGATCCGTTCGCCGAAGATGCCCGCGTCCTCGTTCGCCAGGCTGACGTTGACCAGGATGCCGCCGTCCTCACTGCCGCTGTTCAATTGTACATTGATCCCGCCGACGAGTGAACCGATCAACAGGGGCAAGATGAAGAGCAGCGCCAGCCCGCCCCGGTCCTTGGAGATCAGTTGAATCTCCTTCCACGCGACAGACAGTGTATAGAAAACCGTTTCCATGACTGGCCTCCTGGTCAATCGTACTCGAATCGCCACAGTCCGATGGCGAAAAAGAGCACTGTGAAGCCCAACAATGCCCCCATCTCTGGGAGCACGTCGCTCAAACCTTGCCCGCGGATCAGCAGGTCGTTGAAGGCGCGGATGGCCCAGTAGTGCGGCACGACCATGGGCAACGGTCCGAGGAACCGTTCGAGCAGAAACAGGGGGACGATGCCGCCGCCCAGCACGCCCATTCCCCACAGCAACAGGGAACTCAGCCCGCTGATCTGGTTCTCGGTGCGGGCGATGGCGGCGATGAGGATGCCCACGCCGCTGGAGCAGAGTGCCACCAGCAGGGCCACCAGTATCACCGCCAGGGGCGAATGGCCCAGCGTCATAGGTGCCAGTCCTAACAGACGCAACCCGAAGATGCCGAAGGCGAAGATGACGGCAATCTGGGCCAATCCCATCAGGAACGTGGGCAGCATCTTCCCCAGCAAGAGCGTGGTCTTGCTGAGTGGCGCTGCCAGCAGGCGACGGAAGGAACCGACCTTCTTCTCGTCGTAGATCGACCGCGCGACCGTCTGCGCGTTGAGGAAGACGAAGAGCACCGCCAGGCCGGGGACGGCGAAGCGTTCCACGCCTTCCATTTGCTCGCGGTCTGCCGCGGTCTGTCCCGGCATACGTTCGACCAGGGTCACCAGCGGCTGGGTGCGGGAGTGTTCGAACTGGCTGCGCGCCTGCGCCACGACCTGCTCGGTCGAGAAGGCTTGTTGGCTTTGGGGGTTGTCGGCCTGCATCTGGCCCATTTGTTCCAGGCTGGCGACGAGCTGGCGCTCCAGTGCCATGTCTCCGGCTGCGCCGTCGATGACCAGGCGCACGGCCTCGGTCTCTTCGGTGTTGGCGTCGGGGTGGCTGACCAGGCGCAGCGTTACCTGGCGACCGGCCTCGAAGTCGGCAGTGAAGTGGGTCGGGATGAAGAGCGCGCGTTGAATGTCGCCCATGTCCAGCAGCGCCATCGCTTCGTCTTCGTCGACCGGCTCGGCGCGCAGGCCGCCGGCCCGGTCGATGGCGTCGAGCAACGTCTGGGCCGCCGTCCCACCGTCGAGGTTCACCACGGGCAAGGGGAGGCGGTCGTCGCCTTCATCTTCTGCACCGATGCCCGTCAGCGCGCCACTGAGTACGGCGATGAACAGTAGCGGCATCAGGAAAAGCAGGACTACCGAGCCTCTGTCTTTGAGAAAAATGTGCAGGTCTTTGCGTGCGATGTGCCATACGTTCATTGTGTTTTACTCCCTCAGCTTCTTCCCGGTCAGGTGCAGGAACACGCTCTCCAGGTTCGGTTCCAGGATTTGCAGAGCGGTCAGTGCGATGTTCTCTTCGTTGAGGAATCCGATCACGTTGACGACCGCCTGCTGGCTGTGCTCGGCCAGCACTTTGATGACGGGGCCGGCGGCGAGCGGTTCGCGCTCCTGCGCTTCGACGTCTGCCCCTTCGACGGGAGGTGGGGCGACGGGTGGGGCGATCAACTCCACCGCTGTGACCGCCGGAAGCGCTGCGATGCGGTCGACCAGGGCCTGGTCGGCTTGGGGCACTCCAACCTGAATCACGCCCCCGCCCAGCATAGCGATCAGGTTCCTGATTGTGTCGAGGGCGATGATGTTGCCCTGGTCGATGATGGCGACGCGGTTGCAGAGCAGTTCCACCTCTTCCATGTAGTGGCTGGTGTAGATGATGCTCATGCCGCGCTCCCGGTTGAGACGCAGGACGCTCTCGAAGATGTGGTTGCGGCTCTGTGGGTCGACGCCGACGGTCGGCTCGTCGAGGAAGAGCAGGCGGGGCTGGTGGATCAGCCCTGCGGCGATGTTGACGCGGCGTTTCATGCCGCCGGAGAAGTCCTCCACCGTGCCATCGGCGCGCTCGGCCAGCGAGACGACGTGCAGCACGTCGTCGACGCGCTCTTTGAGCTCCTTCCCGCGCAGTCCGTAGATGCGGCCGAAGAAATTCAGGTTGGCGCGGGCGCTGAGGGTGGGGTAGAGGGCCAGTTCCTGCGGCACCAGTCCGTTGATGCGTTTGACATGGTTTGGCTGCTCCAGGATGTCGTATCCGCCGATGCGCGCCGTTCCTGACGTCGGCTCGATCACGCCCGTCACCATCGAGATGGTGGTCGTCTTGCCTGCGCCGTTGGGACCGAGGAGGCCAAAGACCTCCCCCTCCTCGACCGAGAAACTGACGCCTTTGACGGCCTCGTAATCGCCGTATTTCTTGACCAAACGATCAACTTCCAGAATAGCTGACATTGAAGTACCTCCTTCTCGTGCGCTGTTGGCTCTTCGCAGCACCTATGAAATTATACTGGCAATGACCGAGAATACAAGACTATTCCGAAAATAGACCGTCTCGATGTAGGGCGGGTTTCAAACCCGCCGACCCTCGGTTACCATGACTTTGCAGGGGCTCCGCC